>CANJXI010000006.1 GCA_947478785.1 Caulobacteraceae bacterium | reverse complement strand
GGCTCGCTGCGCTCGCCGCGCCACCTCCCCCAGCGGGGGAGGACGAAGGCTCCTTGTGCTCCACCTTTGGGGGAGCTGTCGGCGCAGCCGACTGAGGGGGTGGCGCTGACGCAGCCGGCTGAGACGGCGGCGCGGGGGCACTCTCGCCTTCACCTGACAGCCGGGCGATGGGGGCGTTGACCTTGACGCCCTCGGTGCCTTCGGCGACCAGCAGCGCCTCGACGGCGCCCTCGTCGACGGCCTCGACCTCCATGGTCGCCTTGTCGGTCTCGATCTCGGCGATCACGTCGCCGGAGCGGACCTTGTCGCCGACCTTCACATGCCACTTGGCGAGCGTGCCCTCCTCCATCGTCGGAGACAGCGCGGGCATCAGGATGTCGATGGGCATGCGTCAGGCGCTCGGCTGGGTTTCGACGAGGATCAGGGGCATCCAGCGCGCCTGGCGGCGGACCAGCCTCTCGTCGTCGGTTTCGTGGTCATAGTCGGCGGGCTCGGGCGTGCGTCCGGCGAAATCCTGGATGCCGACGCCGTTCACGTTCAACGTGGCCAGCCGCTCGCCGTCGGCCTCGATGGTCGAGGCCACATAGACGCCGCACGTCCGGCAGATCAGGAAATCGACGGCGCGCCGGCCGAAGCGGTAGTGGCTGAGCGCGCCGGGGGCGGCCTCGATGTGCAGGTGGCTTTCCGGGTGGCTGGTGGTGGCCGCGCCGTGCGCCCGGCAGAAGCCGCACTGGCAGGCGCGTAGGGGCAGGATCGACGGCGGATAGACCAGTTCCAGGACCACCTGGACCGCGCCGCAGTGACATTGGCCGGTGAGCTGGGTCATGCGTGCTCCCGCGAGAAATGGGCGAGCGACGCGGCGTTGGCTTCCCAATTCTTCCCGTCGAACGCGGTGATCTTAAGGTCGAGACTGTCGGTGGAGTCCAGGCAGCGGGCATTGACGCTCCAGCCGTCGGGATTGGACCGTGGCCGATAGAAGCCCTTCACGCCGCATTCGGCGCAGAACAGGTGTTTCGCCACCCGGGTGTTGAAGGTGTATTCCGCCAGCCGCTCCATGCCCTTGACGACGCGGAAGCGGCTCTCCGGCACGATGAGGTGCACGAAGCCGGTCTTGCCGCACATCGAACAGTTGCAGGTCTGCGCCTCCACCTGGCGCGGCAGGGCGACCTCGAAGCGCACCCCGCCGCAGTGGCAGCCGCCGGCATGCCAGGTGAAGGGACTTTCGGTCATTTGTAGCTGACCTGCTTGGCCGCCTGCACGATCTTCTCAATGGAGGGCATGGAGAGGGCTTCGAGGTTGGCGGCGTAGGGCAAGGGCACGTCCTCCTGATGGACGCGGACCGGCGGGGCGTCGAGGTAGTCGAAGGCCTGCTCCAGGACCTTGGCGCAGATCTCGGCGCCTATGCCCATGGGGCCCCAGCCTTCCTCGACGGTGACCAGGCGGTTGGTCTTCTTCACGCTCTCGACCACCGTGCGCCAATCCATCGGGCGAATGGTGCGAAGGTCGATGACCTCGGCCTCGATCCCCTCGGCGGCCAGTTGTTCGGCGGCCTGCAGGCAGAAGCCGACCATCCGGGAATAGGCGACGAGGGTGACGCCCGAGCCTTCGCGGCGGACCTTGGCCTTGCCGATCGGCACCACCCAGTCGATCCCCTCCGGCACGTCGAACTCCTGGCCGTAGAGCATCTCGTGCTCGAGGAAGACCACCGGGTTCGGGTCGCGGATCGCGGCTTTCAGCAGGCCCTTGGCGTCGGCGGCGTCATAGGGCGCCACGACCTTCAGGCCCGGCACGTGGCCGTACCAGGCCGCGTAGTCCTGACTGTGCTGGGCGCCGACCCGGGCGGCCGCGCCGTTGGGGCCCCGGAAGACCACCGAGCACTTAATCTGGCCGCCCGACATATAGAGCGTCTTGGCGGCAGAATTGATAATGTGGTCAATGGCCTGCATGGCGAAGTTGAAGGTCATGAACTCGATGATCGGCTTCAGCCCGGCCATGGCCGCGCCGACGCCAAGGCCGGCGAAACCGTGCTCGGTGATCGGCGTGTCGATCACGCGCTTGTCGCCGAACTCATCCAGGAGGCCGCGCGAGACCTTGTAGGCGCCCTGGTACTGGGCGACCTCCTCGCCCATCAGGAAGACGTCCGGGTCTCGGCGCATCTCTTCGGCCATGGCGTCTCGCAGGGCGTCGCGGACGCTGACCTTCACCAGCTTGACGCCCTCCGGCAGGTCCGGGTCGCGCAGGGCCGGAGCGGCGGGGGGGGCCGGGGCGGCCGACGCGGCGCGCACCGGGTCGCCCTTGGCCTCGGCGCGGGAGGCCGGCTGCGGGTTGGGATCGGCGGCGGGCGGTTCCGGGAGCGGCTCGGCCTTCGCGGCGGCGGCCTCGCCTTCGCCGGAGAGCCTGGCGATCGGGGTGTTGACCTTGACGCCCTCGGTTCCCTCCGCGACCAGCAGCGCCTCGACGGCGCCCTCATCGACGGCCTCGACCTCCATGGTCGCCTTGTCGGTCTCGATCTCGGCGATCACGTCGCCGGAGCGGACCTTGTCGCCGACCTTCACATGCCATTTGGCGAGGGTGCCCTCCTCCATGGTCGGAGACAGCGCGGGCATCAGGATGTCCGTCACGCGGCGGCTCCCGTGGAGGTGTAGACGTCGGTGTAGAGCTCGGAGGGATCGGGCTCGGGACTGGTTCGGGCGTATTCGGCGGCGTCGGCGACGATGCGCTTCACGTCGGCGTCGATGGCCTTCATGGCGGCCTCGTCGGCGAAGCCGTGCTTCTCGAGCATTTCCTCGACGTGGTCGATGGGGTCGCGGGTCTTGCGGACCTCATCGACCTCCTCGCGCGTGCGGTACTTGGCCGGGTCGCTCATCGAGTGGCCACGGTAGCGGTAGGTCTTCATTTCCAGGAGGTAGGGGCCGTTGCCGGAGCGGGCATGTTCGGCCGCGCGCAGGGTGGCGGCCTTCACGGCGGTGACGTCCATGCCGTCCACTTCCTCGCCGGGGATGTTGAACGAGACGCCGCGCTTGTAGAGGCGGGTCTCCGACGAGGATCGGTCGATGGCCGTGCCCATGGCGTATTCGTTGTTCTCGATCACATAGACGATGGGCAGCTTCCAGACCTGCGCCATGTTGAAGCTCTCATAGACCTGGCCCTGATTGGCGGCGCCGTCGCCGTAGAAGGCGAAGGCCACCTTGCCGTCGCCGCGGTACTTGTTGGCCAGCGCCAGGCCCGTGCCGAGGCTCACCTGGGCCCCGACGATGCCGTGGCCGCCGTAGAAGGCCGCCTCGGTCGAGAACATGTGCATCGAGCCGCCCTTGCCGTGCGACGAGCCGCCGGAGCGTCCGGTCAGCTCGGCCATGACCTCCCGGGGGTCCATGCCGCAGACCAGCATGTGGCCGTGGTCGCGGTAGCCGGTGATGAACTGGTCGCCCGGACGCTTGGCCGCCTCAATGCCGACGGCGATGGCTTCCTGGCCGATGTAGAGGTGGCAGAAGCCGCCGATCAGCCCCATGCCGTAGAGCTGGCCCGCGCGCTCCTCGAAGCGGCGGATCAGCAGCATGTCCCGATAGTAGGAGAGCAGTTCTTCCTTGTCCGGGCCGCTATCCTTGGCTGGTTTCGCGGCCGCGCCGTTGGCTTTTCGCCGCCCCGCCCCCGCGGTCTGCTCGCGCGCCATACGTATCTCCCCGGTCCGTCGCAGGTCCCCTGGAGCCGCTGGCCCTAGGGCTTCATGCGGATCACATAGTCCCTTGGATCGGCGAAGCCTAGCAGGTCACGCGCCCTTTCCTCCAGCAGATCCGCCGAAAGGCTGGTATCGCGCAAAAGCCGGGCGCGCATCTCCAGGTCCTGCCGCATGGCGCGCACCTGGGCGAGCTCGCGGGTCTTGGCGACCAGGGTCGCGTCGCGCTGGTTGGAACTGAGGATCCCGCGCTCGCCGGTGAAGGCGTGGAAACCGAAATAGAAGATCAGGAAGGCGAGCGCCGCAGTCGGCAGATATGGGCGAAGGCTGGCGAGCACGGCGAATCCCTGGAGCTGACAAAGCAGCTTCGCCCGATCATGCTTAATGACTAGCTAATCCCGGCGGTTAGGGCGCGTCATAAGACAGCGCGCCAACGCGCCCGGCGGCGCCCTTGCCGTGATCGACAAGCAGACTCAGAGAACCTCCGACAAGACCGGGGGCAATCCCAAGCGTGGCAATTGTCAGACGATGGAGCCTGACTCTCGGCTTACTATTGGAGGCCCGCCTCCGGCTTTGCGAAGGCGGAAGGGTCAGGCCGCCCTGGACTCGCGAAGCGCGAGCGTCACATCGGCGTAGCTGGCGGCGGAGGCGACCGCCTGGATGACCCGCAGGAGTTCGCGGATGTCGATCGGCTTGGCGATCACATCGTTCATGCCCGCGGCCATGTAGCAGGCGACCTGGTGCAGCATGGCGTTGGCGGTCAGGGCGACGATGGGCGTCGCGCGGCGCCCGGTCTCGGCCTCCAGTTCGCGTATGCGCCGCGTCGCCGAGGGGCCGTCCATGAGCGGCATCTGGATATCCATCAGGACCAGATCCCAGTCGCCGGTCCGCCACTCCTCCACAGCTTTCTGGCCGTCGTCGACCATCGTCACGGTCAGGTCGAATTGGGCAAGCAGCGTCTTGAGCACCAGCTGGTTGATGGGATTGTCTTCCGCCGCGAGTATCCGGAAGTCTCCGGAAATGGCCGAGGGCGCCGCGGCGTCCAAGGCGGTGCGTTGCGCCTCCGGGGCGCCCGCAAGAGCTTGGAGTGGAAGGCTGACCTCGAAGGTGGTCAGCCCGTCAGGATCGCAGACCACGCCGATCGCCCCGCCCATCGCCGAACAGAGCTCCTTGCAGATCGCCAAGCCCAGGCCCGTGCCACCAAACTTCCGGGTGGTCGAGGAATCGGCCTGAACGAAGGGCTCAAACAGCCGGCCGGCCTGCTCGACGGAAATGCCGATCCCGGTGTCCGACACGCGAATGATGACGTTGCCGTCGCACCGGTCGATCGCGACGCGGACCTCGCCCTCGGCGGTGAATTTTACGGCGTTGGAGATGAGGTTGTAGAGTATCTGGCGGATCCGGGCGGAGTCGCCGAGGTAGCTGCCGCGCGCGGCCGGCGCCACCACCAGGCCGAAGGAAAGTCCCTTGTTGTTGGCAAGGCCGGTGAACGCGCTGTGGGCGCCGAGCGCCACGTTCTCCAGGTCGAAGGGCGCGGTCTCCAGATCTAGCTTCCCAGACTCGATCTTCGAGATGTCCAGGATGTCGTTGAGGATGGCGAGGAGCGACTCACCGGACTGGCGGATCACGTCGAGGCGATCCTTCTGCTCGCCCGACAGACTGTTGCGCTCCATGGCCTGGGCCATGCCCAGCACGCCGTTCAGCGGCGTGCGGATCTCGTGGCTCATCACGGCCAGGAACTGGCTCTTGGCGATGCTGGCTGCCTCGGCGCTCTCCTTGGCGACCAGCAGTTCGTCGTAGAGACGCTTGCTCTCGTCGATCTTCAGGGTGAGGGCTTCGTTGGCTGTGATCAGTTGCGCCTGGCTGGTGCGCAAGCCTTCACGCGCGCCGTCCAGCCCGATCGCGGCGGTGGTCACTTCGTCCTGCAGGCGGTTGAAGCTGAGCGCCATCTCGCCAAGCTCGTCGCGCGACTTCACCGGCACGGGCGTGAAGGCCGTCTCCACGTAGGCGGCGTCGAGGTCTCCGCGGCCAAGCGCCGCCATGGCGCTGGAGAAGTCCCGCATGGCGCCGGTCGTCAGCAGGCGGGCCCGCTCGGAAATCTCCTGCGCGTAGTGACCGATGATACCGGGCAGAACCAAGCCGACCGCCAAGGTCAGTATGGCCACGGCGACAAAGATGTCCTCAAGCGCGGTGGCCAGCTGGCTGCCGTGAATGCCCAAGGACTGCACGGCCAGGAGATAGCCCGCCCCGTCGAGGATCAGGACGACCAGCATGGCCCCGGTGAGCGTCAAGTGAAGGCTGGCCTGGAACATCGGCAGTCCCCTGGCCAGGCGGTCTTCGATCTTGCGCCAAGCGTAGAGCGCCGCGCCCGAATAGGCCATGGCCAGCCCCAGCAGGACGGTTGGCAAGCCGAACTGCTGGAAGCCGAGGATGGCCGAGAGCAGCCAGACGCCCGAGGCGGCGAGGCCCAGTCCGACCGTCCCGCGCGGGGCCCTGAAGGGTCGCGCGGCGTCGGGCGCGTCCCGCCGCAACAGCCATGTGGCGACGTTGGGTAGGCAGACGCTGATCAGGTAGGTGAAATTGGCGGCGGCGATCAGCCAGATCGGATCGCCGATGAGCAGGAAGGCGATCGCGACGGCGGCGGTCAGCAGCGTCGCGGCCCAGGGGCTGTCGTTCGGGAGCCGCCGTCCAAGAAACCGGGGCAGCAGCCCGTCCTCGCTGAGTTGCGACAGGGTGCGCGCGGCGCCGGCCAGCGGCTGGAGCGTGCCATGGAACATGTTGAACATCATGAAGCCGATGGCGACAGCCTTGCCGGCGCCGCCGAACAGCGGGGCGTAGATCGGGCCGAGCGACATGGCCAGGTCCCGGCCCAGGGGTTCCGGCCCCAGGGCGCCCAACCAGACCACGGGCAGCAGGATGAAGAACACCGCCGCCATCGCCCCGCTCGCGAACACCGCGCGCGGCACGTTCTTTTCCGGCGACCTGGTCTCGCCCACGTGACAGGTCGCCGCCTCGAAGGCCGGCGCGGCGAACCCTATGAGGTAGAGGCCGGCCATGATCGAGGTGAGGCCGCCGAACCAGCCGGCGAAGGGAGTCACGAGCGTGAAGTCCGTCGCCTGACGCCAGTCGACATGGCCCGACAGCACCGGGATGAGCACGCCCAGGAAGGCTAGCGCCGCCGACGCGCCCGCAATCGGAATGGCCAGAGTGTTCACCACCTTCAGGCCGCAGAGGTTCATCACCGCGAAGAACGACACCAGGGCGCAGGCGATCGCCGCGATCGGCACGCCCGGCAGGATCCACTGGTGGATGGCGGAGGCCGACAACAGCGCGGTCAGGCCGCAGGTCGGAACCCAGCCCCACCAGTAGCAGACGCCGGTCAGGGCCGAGAGCACGGGGCTGTAGGGCTTGAAGGCCTCGGTGCAGGCCGCCGCGATGCCGCCCACCCGATGCTTGGACATCAGCACCAGTTCCACCCATGCCGGGGCTGCGGCCCAACTCAGGAGCAGCCCCACGAACAGCAACGGCACCGCCGCACTGCCCTGGCCCGGGATCGTTCCCTGTCCGACGAAAAGGGCGGCGATGAGAAACAGGCTCTGATTGCTGCCGCCCATAGCGAGCGCGCTGGTGCCGACCCAACCCAGGGTGCGGGGATGCGGCTTTACAGAGGTTTCGGAGGTAGCGTTGCCGGGATGGGCTGATTGGCGGCGTTGACGGGATTTCACTGAGGGCCTCAAGGTTCGACCATCTCGTCAGTACTTGTCGAAGCCTTGCCCCCGATTAAGCCAGTCTGCGGCAAATCGTCCTTGGTATCCGAGAAATTTTCCGAAAAGGAAGACTGATAAATCCAGGTCGCAATCCAACTCAATTTCTTGCCGGCGTGGACTGAGCCGTGCAGCCAAACGGTCCTTCTCAAGGCGATCCACCTGGATAATGCCGATGGCAATCCGCCGCCCGGAAGCGACCGGATTCATATCGTTGGTGATTGCGGCCCCTATCCGGGCGTCTCGTCCTCAATCCCTGCACCGGCCCCTGGGCGCCAGCGATCACCGGCCGTTGAGCAGGGGCAATCGTGAGGATCTCAAATAAACCTGGGCTCCCGCTTTCGCCGGGAAGTGCGGCGTGGGCCTACGCCAACGCCTTGAGCGCCCCGCGGCCCGCGTAAACCGCCTGATCGCCCAGTTCCTCCTCGATGCGCAGGAGCTGGTTGTACTTGGCGGTGCGGTCGGAGCGGGCGAGCGAGCCGGTCTTGATCTGTCCGCAGTTGGTGGCGACGGCGAGGTCGGCGATGGTCGAGTCCTCGGTCTCGCCCGAGCGGTGGCTCATCACGGCGGTGTAGCTGTTGCGGTGGGCCAGATCGACGGCGTCGAGGGTCTCCGACAGGGTGCCGATCTGGTTGACCTTGACCAGGATGGAGTTGGCCAGGCCCTTGCCGATGCCCATGCCGAGGCGCACCGGGTTGGTGACGAAGAGGTCGTCGCCGACCAGCTGGATCTTGCTTCCAAGGCGGTCGGTGAGCAGCTTCCAGCCTTCGAAGTCGTCCTCGCCGCAGCCGTCCTCGATGCTGACGATGGGGAATTTGGCCACGAGGTCGGCCAGGTAGTCGACCATGCCGGCCGGATCCAGCGTCTTGCCCTCGCCTTCCAGGACATATTTGCCGTTCTTGAAGAACTCGGTGGAGGCCACGTCCAGGCCGAGGTGGAAGTCGGTCCCCACCTTGTAGCCCACGGATTCGCCGGCCTTGACGATGAAGGCCAGGGCCTCCTCGGCCGACCCGATGTTGGGGGCGAAGCCGCCCTCGTCGCCGACGTTGGTGTTGTGGCCCGCGGCCTTCAGCTGGCTCTTGAGGCCATGGAAGATCTCCGCGCCCATCCGCAGCGCCTCGGCGAAGGTGGCCGCCCCGGTCGGCAGGATCATGAACTCCTGGATGTCGATCGGATTGTCGGCGTGAGCGCCGCCGTTGATGATGTTCATCATCGGCACCGGCAGGACCCGGGCCGAGACCCCGCCCACGTACTTATAGAGCGGCAGCGCCGCCGAACTCGCCGCGGCCTTGGCGGCGGCCAGGCTGACGCCCAGGATCGCATTGGCGCCCAGGCGGGCCTTGTTGAGCGTGCCGTCGAGTTCGATCAGCATCTTGTCGATGCGCCGCTGATCCTCGGCGTCGGAGCCGGAAAGCGCGTCGTAGATCTCGCCGTTGACCGCCTCGACGGCCGCGAGCACGCCCTTGCCGCCGTAGCGCCCCTTGTCGCCGTCGCGACGCTCGACCGCCTCGTGCGCGCCGGTGGAGGCGCCCGAGGGCACGGCGGCGCGGCCCATGGCGCCATCCTCGAGGATCACATCCACCTCGACGGTGGGGTTGCCACGGCTGTCGAGGATTTCGCGGGCGGTGATGTCGACGATTTCGGTCATGGGAATCTCAAGCTGTCGGGAGCGCGGGGAGGCTTAGCCAGCTTCCGGCCGCCGGGCAACGGCCCGTCCGGAATCAGAAACGCCGACCGCGAGGCGCGGCCGGCGTGACGGATTCGGCGAAGGCGTGGAGCCTAGTCTTCCTTCGGCGTCAGGACCTGGCGGCCCTTGTACATACCGGTCTTCAGGTCGACGTGGTGCGGGCGCTTCAGTTCACCGGTCTCCTTGTCCTCGACGAAGGAGTTGGGGCCGAGCGCGTGGTGCGAGCGGCGCATGTTGCGCCGGGACGGCGAAGTTTTTCTCTTGGGAACGGCCATCGGAGGATCTCGCGGGCGTGGAAATGAGGACGGCGGCCGGATAAGGCCGCCGACGTGAGCGGGGGTGTATGCCTGAAAGCCCCGGCGCGATCAAGCCACGAGGCCGGTCACACCAGCCGGCTGCGGTTTCGCGCCGCGCCGATGAAGCTGGCGAAGAGCGGATGCGGGTCGAAGGGCCGGCTCTTCAGCTCCGGGTGGAACTGGACGCCGACGAACCAGGGATGGTCGTCGCGCTCGCAAAGCTCGGGCAGGACGCCGTCCGGCGACAGGCCGGTGAACTTCAGGCCGCTCTTCTCGATGGCGTCGCGGTAGGCGATGTTCACCTCGTAGCGGTGGCGGTGGCGCTCGGAGATGGTCGTGGTTCCGTAATACTCCGCCACCCGGCTGCCGGGCGCCAGGACGGCGTCATAGGCCCCGCAGCGCATGGTGCCGCCCAGGTTGTCGCCCTCGCCGCGGAATTCCTTTTCGTTGCCGCGGAACCACTCGGTCATCAGACCGACGATGGGCTCGGAGGTCGGGCCGAATTCGGTGGAGGAGGCCTGGTGGATTCCGGCCAGGTTCCGGGCCGCCTCGATCATCGCCATCTGCATGCCGAAGCAGATCCCGAAATAGGGGATGGCGTGCTCGCGGGCGAACTGCACGGCGCGGATCATGCCCTCCGAGCCGCGCTCGCCGAAGGCGCCGGGCACCAGCACGCCGTGGACGCCGGTCAGCCGTTCGCCGATCATCCGCTCTTCGCGCTCGAAGGCCTCGCCCTCGATCCAGTCGAAGTTGACGCGGACGTTGTTGGCGACGCCACCGTGGATCAGCGCCTCGATCAGGGATTTGTAGGCGTCGGTCAGCGCGGTGTACTTGCCGACGATGGCGATGTTCACCTCGCCGTCGGGATGGCTGAGCGCGTGGGCGATGGCTTCCCAGCGGGCGAGGTTGGGGGCCGGCGCGTCGCGCATGCCGAAGACGTCCAGCACCTCGGCGTCCAGGCCCTGGCGGTGATAGTCGAGCGGCACGGTGTAGATGTTGGCCGAGTCCATCGCCTCGATCACGGCGCTGGGGCGGACGTTGCAGAACAGGCCCAGCTTGCGCCGTTCGCTCTCCGGGATCGGCATCTCGCAGCGGCAGAGCAGGATGTCCGGCTGGATGCCGATGGAGCGCAGCTCCTTGACCGAGTGCTGGGTCGGCTTGGTCTTCATCTCGCCGGCGGTCTTGATGAACGGCAGCAGCGTCAGGTGGATGAAGCAGGCGTGGCCGCGCGGCAGCTCCTGGCCGAGCTGGCGGATCGCCTCGAAGAACGGCAGGCCCTCGATGTCGCCGACGGTGCCGCCGATCTCCACCAGGACGAAGTCGACGCCCACGCCGGGGTCGGAGAGCACGAACTGCTTTATCTCGTCGGTGACGTGGGGGATCACCTGGACCGTGGCGCCGAGGTAGTCCCCTCGCCGCTCCTTCTCGATGATCGTCTTGTAGATCTGGCCGGTGGTTATGTTGTCGTTCTTGGTGGCGTTGACGCCGGTGAACCGCTCGTAGTGGCCCAGGTCGAGGTCGGTCTCGGCGCCGTCGTCGGTCACGAAGACCTCGCCGTGCTGATAGGGGCTCATCGTGCCCGGATCGACGTTCAGATAGGGATCGAGCTTGCGCAGGCGGACCTTGTAGCCCCGCGCCTGCAGGAGCGCGCCGAGAGCGGCGGACGCGAGACCCTTACCCAGTGAGGAGACCACGCCGCCGGTGATGAAAATGTACCGGGCCATGGGCGTTCAGAGTAGCCGTGATTCGGGGCCGTCGCGCGTCACTCGATCCAGCCCATCCACGACAATTTATTTCTGGGGCGGCGCGGTTTCGGCGGGCGCGCCGAGGAACGGGTTGTTGACCGTCGGCGCGGGCGCCTGGAACGGCGCGGGCGCGCCTTGCGGGCCGGCCGGTTGGCCGGGGGCGCCGGCCGGAGCCTTCTGGGCCGGCTGTGCGAGGCTGGCGGGATCGAGGGAATCGACCTTCAGCCGGTCGACGACCGACGAGGCGCCCTTCTCGCGGCCCGACAGGATGGTCAGCAGCAGGCTGATGATGAAGAAGGCCGCGCCCAGGGTCCAGGTGATCCGGGTCATCAGGTCGCCGGCGCCGCGCACCGACATCATGCCCGACGGGCTGCCGCCGCCGACGAAGCCGCCGCCTTCGGAGCGCTGCAGCAGCACGACGCAGACAAGCAGGACGCTCACGATGATCTGGGCGGTGAGCAGGAGGCCTAGCAGCATGGGTTCCGGGTCCGGTGCGTATCGGCGGGCGCCGGCCTTCATGGAAATGAAAGGCTGGTCCGCCGAAATGAAGCGCGGGCTCTAACACCGAGCCCGTCCCAGCGCCATAGCTAGGGCGTCGCAGTCCCGACACAAGGCCGATGATCCAGCGACCCGACCACCCGCCGATCCTGGAAACCGAGCGCCTGCGGCTGGAGCCGCTGGCGGACGGGGATGCGGCCCTGCTGTTCCCCCTGATGGCCGACGCCGAGGTGATGGCCTACTGGGACGTGCCCGAACTCGACGACCCGGACCTGGTGGCCGACGTGGTCTCAGGCCAGGTCGAGGCCATGGCGGCGGGGCGCGCCGTCTATTGGGCGATCCGACGGCTGGCGGACGGCGGGTTCGTCGGCGCCTGCGACCTGTCGGAGATCGACCGCCGCCAGCGGCGCGCGGAGGTGGGATTCATGCTGGGCCGCGACAGCTGGGGCCGGGGCTACGCGCTGGAGGCGATGCGGGCGGTGGCGGCCTATGCGGCGGCCAGCGGGCTTCGACGGCTGATCGCCCGCACCCACCTGGGCAACCGGCGCTCCGACTCGCTGCTGGAAAAGCTGGGATTTGGCTCCGAAGGCCTGCTGCGCGGCCATGTCCTGCGGGCCGGCGAGCGGCGCGACTGCCAGCTGTTCGGACTTTTGCTGTAGCGGGCCCGCGCCTATCTCTGCGCGATGAACCCCATCGTCGTCACCGGCTTCGACCACATCGTCCTGCGGATCCGCGACAAGGCCGCGATGCTCGGATTCTATCAGGGCGTTCTGGGCCTGGCGGTGGACCGCGACCGGCCGGAACTGGGCCTGACCCACATCCGGGCGGGCGGCCAGTTGATCGACCTCGTGACGGTCGATGGTCCGCTGGGCGCGTCGGGCGGCCCCGCGCCTGGCCTCGACGCACACAACCTGGACCATCTCGCCCTGCGGGTGCGCCCGTTCGACGAGCCCGCGATCCGCGCCCACCTGGCCGCGCACGACGTGGCGATCGTGGATGAGGGCCTGCGCTATGGGGCCGACGGCGAGGGCTTCTCGCTCTACATCCGCGACCCGGAGGGCAACACCGTCGAGCTGAAGGGGCCCGGCGTCTAGAGCGCGCCGACGATCCCCAGGAAGTCGGCGGCCTTGAGCGAGGCGCCGCCGACCAGGGCGCCGCCGACCTCGGCCGCGTGCAGGATCTCGGCGGCGTTGCCGGGCTTGACCGAGCCGCCGTAGAGGATCGGGGCCTGTGCGGAAGCGAACATGGCGGCCAGGGTCGCGCGGATGGCGCGGTGGATCTCCTCGATCTCCGGCGTCGTGGGGGTGAGGCCCGTGCCGATCGCCCAGACCGGCTCATAGGCCACGGAGAACGGCCGGCCGGCGAGCTCGGGCGGCAGCGATCCGCGCACCTGGGCGGTGACGACGGCGATCGCCTCGCCGGCCTTGCGTTGCGCCAAGGTCTCGCCGACGCAGACGATGGGCTCTAGCCCCGCGTGCAGCGCCGCCAATGTCTTGGCCGCCACCAGGGCGTCGCTTTCGCCGTAGCCGGCCCGGCGCTCGGAGTGGCCGAGGATCACCAGGACCGCGCCGGCGTCGGCCAGCATCTCGGCCGAGACGTCGCCGGTGAACGCGCCGGTCTCCTCGGCCCGGCAATCCTGGCCGCCCACCAGCACCGCCGAGCCGGCCAGCGCCTGGCTCATCCGGTGGACGAGGCTGGCCGGCGGGCACAGGGCCACGCGAGCGCCCGCGGCGCCAACCCCGGCCGCCACGGCGCGGGCCTCGTCCAGGGCGGCGGCCAGGCCGTGCATCTTCCAGTTTCCGGCGATCAGGGGGACGGGAGCGGTCATCAGGCCTCACTTTTGGCGCGTCGGCGGCGGTTAAGCCAAGCCGGGCCTTCTGTCACGCGCTTGCCCCGCGGGACGGGCCTCCACTATACCGGCGCGCACACTTCGCGCCCCTGAAAGGGATTTGATGCTTTCCGCTATCCGCGCCTTTGCGAAATCCTGGGTCGCCGCCGTCCTGATCGGCCTGCTCATCGTCAGCTTCGCCGTGTTCGGCGTGTCCGACATGTTCAAGGCCAAGGTCTCGAGCGGCGTGATCACCGCGGGCTCGCGGACGGTGACGCCGGCCGACTTCAAGCGCGAGTACGAGGGCGTCAAGGCGCGCCTGGAACAGCAGGCCGGCCAGCCCCTGTCGCTGGAGGTGGCCTCGGCCAACGGCATAGACCGCCGCGTGCTCGAAGGCATGGCGGGCCGCGAAGCGTTCGCCGAATATCTGCGCCAGATCGGCGTCCAGCCGTCGCCCAAGCTGATCGTCCAGGAGATCCGCAAGATCCCGGCGTTCTTCGACCAGGTGTCGGGCCGCTTCGACAAGAAGGCCTACGAACAGAAGCTGGGCGAGAACGGGTTCACGCCGCCCAAGTTCGACCAGGTGATGCGCGACGGCATCGCCCAGCAGCATGTGGCGGCCGGCATGGCGGCCGGCCTGCAGGTGCCGCGCGCCTATACGGCGCTGGCCGCCATCTACGCCCTGGAGGCCCGCGATATCGGCTATTTCACGGTCGAGCCCACCAGCGTGCCGCAGCCGGCGCTCCCGACCGACGCCGACCTGACCGCCTTCATGAAGCAGAATCCCGCCCAGTTCACGCAGGCCGAGATGCGGGTGCTGACGGTGGCGCGCTTCTCGCCCGTGCTGGTGGGCGCGAGCCTGCCGATCGACGAGGCCGAGCTGAAGAAGCGCTACGACTTCCGCAAGGATACGATGTCGACGCCGGAAACCCGGACCATCGTGCAGATCCCCGCCAAGAGCGCCCAGGCCGCGACCGAGATCGGCCAGCGGCTGGCCAAGGGCGAGGCCCCGGCGGCGGTCGCCAAGGCGGTAGGCGTGGAAGCCATCACCTATGACAACAAGCCCGCCTCGGCGATCGCCGACAAGAAGGTGGCCGCCGCCGCGTTCGGCCTGCAGGCCGGCCAGATGGCCCCGGTGCAGGGCGACCTGGGCCCGGCGGTGATCAAGGTGGTCGCCATCACGCCCGGCCATGCCGTGACCCTCGCGGAGGCCCGCCCCGCCCTGGCGGCCGAGCTGCGCAAGGACGCGGCGTCCGAGAAGGTCTATGCGCTCAGCCAGGCCTATGACGACGCCCGCAAGGCCGGCGCCGCCCTGTCGGACGCCGCGGCCAAGGCCGGCGTGCCGGCGGTGACCATGGGCCCGTTGAATCGCGATGGCCGCGATCCGCACGGCCAGCCGGTGCAGGGCCTGTCCCAGAAGCTCATGGACGTCGCCTTCGCCCTGCCCGCCGGCGGCGAGAGCGAGGTCGAGGAAGCCGGCAACGGCGAATATTTCGCCGTCCGCGTGGAGAAGGTGACGCCGCCGGCCCTGGTGAACCTGGCCGACATCAAGCCGCAGCTCACGAAGTTCTGGATGATGCGCGAGACCGCCAAGCGGATGCAGGCCCGGGCCGACGAACTGGCCGCGCGCGTCCGCAAGGGCGAGAGCCTGGAGGCGGTGGCGGCCTCGGCCGGCCAGACGGTCACCCGAGTCGCCAATCTCGACCGGCAGTCGGCCGGCCAGAACCAGGTGCTGTCCCAGGAACTGCTGGTGAAGGCGTTCGGCGCCAAGCCCGGCGAGGTGTTCACCGCCCAGACCAAGGCGTTCAGCCTGGCGGTCGGCAAGCTCGAGACGGTCCGCGCCGGCGAAGCCTCGACGCTGGCCCGGATCACCGAGGAGATGCGGCCGCAGATGAGCGCCGCGATCTTCCGCGAGATCGCCGAGAGCGCCCAGTTCGCCGCCCGCAAGAAGGTCAAGGTGACGGCCGACGTGGCCCGCGCCCGCGCCGCCATCGGCATGGAGCCCCTGCCGGCCGCCACCGACCCCGCCAAGGCGGGCGGCAAGCCCGAGAAGGCGAAGTGACCGTAGAGCCTTCCTTCGAGGCCTTCGAGACCACCTACCGGGGCGGCGCGCCGCAGCTGGTCTGGACCCGCCTGATCGACGACCTGGAGACGCCGGTCTCAGCCTATCTGAAGATCGGCCATGGACGGCCCTACGCCTTCCTGTTCGAGTCGGTGGAGGGCGGCGCCTTCCGCGCGCGCTATTCGATCATCACGCTGGAGCCCGACCTGGTTTGGCGCTGCCGGGGCGACAGGGCGGAGGTCGCCGAGGGCCAGGATGTCGCCGCCGGCCGGTTCACGGCGCAGCCCGGAGGCGCGCTGGACAGCCTGCGCGACCTGGTCGCCGCCTCGCAGATCCAGCGGCCCGAGGGCTTGCCGCCGCCGTCGGCGGGCCTGTTCGGGGCGATCGGCTATGACATGATCCGGCTCACCGAGCGGCTGCCAGATATCAACCCGGACCCGCTGGACCTGCCGGACGGGATCATGACCCGGCCGTCGATCGTGGCGATCTTCGACGCCATCGCCCAGGAGATCATCCTGGTGACGCCGGTCAGGCCGGGCGCAGAGTCGGCAAAGGCGGCCTATGCGGCGGCGCAGGGGCGGTTGCATGCCGTCATGGCCGACCTGAAGCGCCCGACGCCGCCGCTGATCGGCAACGGCCGGGCCGAGCCCGACGCTTTCACCACGCCGGTCAGCCGCGAGGGCTACCGGGCGATCGTCGAGAAGGCCAAGGCCTACATCCGCGCCGGCGACATCTTCCAGGTGGTGCCCAGTCACCGGTTCCGCAGTCCCTACGGCCGCGACCCGTTCGCGCTCTACCGGTCCCTGCGGCGGACCAACCCCTCGCCCTTCCTGTTCTACCTGAACTTCGGGGACTTCCAGCTCGCGGGCTCCTCGCCCGAAATCCTGGTCAGGCTGCGCGACGGCAAGATCACCATCCGTCCGATCGCCGGCACCCGGCCCCGCGGCGCGACGCCCGACGAGGACGTGGCGCTGGAGGCCGAGCTGATGGCCGATCCCAAGGAGCGGGCCGAGCACCTGATGCTGCTGGACCTGGGCCGCAACGACGTGGGCAGGGTGGCCATGTTGAAGGAGCCCGGCGCGAATGCGCCGGCCCAGCCGGCGGGCAAACCGCGGGTGCGGGTGACCGCGAGCTTCTTCGTCGAGCGCTACAGCCACGTGATGCATCTGGTCTCCAACGTCGAGGGCGACGCGCCGGAGGGCCTCGACCCGGTCGACGTGGTGATGGCCGCGCTGCCGGCCGGCACCCTGTCAGGCGCGCCGAAGGTCCGCGCCATGGAGATCATCGACGAGCTGGAGACCGAGAAGCGCGGCATCGCCTACGCCGGCGCCGTCGGCTACTTCGGCTGCGACGGCTCGGTGGACACCTGCATCGTGCTCCGCACCGCGCTGTTCAAGGACGGCGTGATGTACGTCCAGGCCGGCGGCGGGGTCGTGGCCGACAGCGATCCCGACGCCGAATACGACGAGACCCTGCACAAGGCCCGGGCGCTCCGCCGCGCGGCCGAGGAAAGCTGGCGGTTCGTGTGACGCGCTCGGGCTAGCGCACGCCGCGAGCCACGGGTTCGCTGACGATGGGCGGGGCCATCACCATGGCGGTGGCGAAGCCCAGGGCGGAAAGCGCCAGGAACCCCGCGGCGGCCAGGGCCGGCCAGATCGGCTCCCGCGCGGCCACCGGGCTGAGCAACGCGCGAGCCCGGGCGATCTCGTGCGGGTCGAGGGCTGAGCTGGTCATCGCCATGGCGCGGAGCATTGCCGGAGTCGGACCTACGTCATAGAGAGAGCCCATGATCCTGGTGATCGATAACTACGACAGCTTCACCTACAACCTGGTTCATTACCTCAATGAGCTGGGCGCGGAGACGCTCGTCCATCGCAACGACGCGCTCAGCGTCGCCGAGGCGCTGGGGCTCAGGCCGCAGGGCGTGCTGCTGTCGCCGGGCCCCAAGACGCCCAACGAGGCGGGGATCTGCCTGGGGCTGCTGGCGGGCGCGCCGGCCGACCTGCCGATCTTCGGCGTCTGCCTGGGCCACCAGGCGATCGGACAGGCCTATGGCGGCGACGTCATCCGCGCCAAGGCGATCATGCACGGCAAGACCAGCGCCATCCATCACGAGGGCAAGGGCGTGTTCGCGGGCCTTCCGAACCCGTTCACGGCCACCCGCTACCACAGCCTGGCGGTGGACAAGGCCACCCTGCCCGCCGACCTGGAGGTCACCGCCTGGACCGAGGACGGCGAGATCATGGGCCTGCGGCACCGCACGCGTCCCGTGCACGGCGTGCAGTTCCACCCCGAATCCATCGCCACCGAGTGCGGCCACGACCTGCTGACGAACTTCCTCGACATCGCCGGCGTGAGGCGCCTGGCCAGGGCCTGACGCTTGTCCGACGCGTTCAAACCCCTGCTCAGCCGGCTGGCCGACGGCGCTACCCTGTCCGACGAGGACGCCGAGGTGTTCTTCGCCGCCTGCCTGCGCGGAGAGCCCACCCCGGCCCAGGTCGGCGCGGCGCTGACGGCCATGCGGATGCGCGGCGAGACGCTGGGCGAGATCACCGCCTGCGCGCGCGCCATGCGCCAGGCCGCCGTCAGGATCACGCCGCCCTACCCGACCATCGACGTCTGCGGCACCGGCGGCGACGGCCTGCATACGCTGAACATCTCCACGGCCGTGGGGTTCGTGGCGGCCGGCGGCGGCCTGAAGGTCGCCAAGCACGGCAACCGCGCCCTGTCGTCGAAATCCGGGACCGCCGACGTCTTGACCGAACTGGGCGTCGATATCGCGGCTTCCATGGACCGGCAGATGCGGGCGCTGGACGAGGCCGGCATCTGTTTCATGTTCGCGCCGGCCCACCACGGGGCCATGCGCCACGTCTCGCCGATCCGGGCCGAGCTCGGGTTCCGGACGATCTTCAACCTTCTGGGCCCGCTGACCAATCCGGCGGGGGCGCAGCGGCAGGTGGTGGGCGTCTTTGCCGAACGCTGGGTGCGGCCGCTGGCCGAGGCGCTGGGCGCGCTGGGCGCCGAGCGGGCCTGGGTGGTCCACGGCCAGGGCCTGGACGAGATGACCACGACCGGCGAGACCAGCGTGGCCGAGTTGCGCGACGGCCAGGTCAGGCTGTTCACCGTGACGCCAGAGGCCGTCGGACTGCCGCGCGCGGCGCTCGCGGACCTGAGCGGCGGCGGGCCCAAGGAGAACGCCCAGGCGCTGCGGGCGCTGCTGGACGGGAACCTGGGCCCCTACCGGGACATTGTGGCGCTGAACGCGGCCGCGGCCTTCCTGGTCGCCGACAAGGTCGAGACCCTGCGGGACGGCGTGGCGCTCGCGGGCGCGGTGATAGACGACGGAAGGGCGCAGGGCGCGCTGGACAAGCTGGTGGCGGTGGCGGGCCTATGAACGACATTCTGAGCGAGATCGCCGACTACAAGCGGCGCGAGGTGGCGGCCCGCAAGGCGACGCGCCCCTGGGCCGCGCTTGAAGCGAGCATCCGGGAGGTCTCGCAGCCACGCCCGTTCCGCGCGGCGCTCGAAAGGGCCCACGCACCGGGCCGCCTGGCGCTGATCGCCGAGATCAAGAAGGCCTCGCCCTCCAAGGGCCTGATCCGGGCGGATTTCCAGCCCGTCGAACTGGCCGTGGCCTACGAGAACGGCGGGGCGGCCTGCCTTTCCGTGCTCACCGACGGCCCCAGTTTCCAGGGCGCCGACGCCGACCTTGTGGCGGCCCGCGGCGCCTGCGGCCTGCCCTGTATCCGCAAGGAGTTCCTGGTGGACCCCTGGCAGGTGGCCGAGAGCCGGTCGCTGGGCGCCGACGCGGTGCTGGTGATCCTGGCCATGGTCGACGACACGCTGGCGTCGGACCTGATCGCCGCGGCCGAGAGCCACGGCATGGACGCCCTGGTCGAGGTGCACGACGCCGCCGAGATGGACCGGGCCGGCCGGCTTGGGGCCAAACTCATCGGGGTCAACAACCGCGACCTGCGCACCTTCGAGACCGACATCGGCGTGACCGAGACCCTGGCCGGCCGGGTTCCCGCCGGCGCCCTGCTGGTCACCGAGAGCGGAATTGCGACGGCCGCCGACGCCGCGCGGCTGGAGGCCAGCGGCGCCCGGGCCATGCTGGTGGGCGAGAGCCTGATGCGCCAGACGGATGTCCTCGCGGCGACTCGCGCCTTGCTGGCGGCCTGAGTCGCCGATCCCGCCGCCGAATTCCGCTGATTTTTCATAGGGCCGCGCGGTAACTTGACATTAATCCGGAACACCTAGAGAACATCCAAATAACGTTTGCGCTTTGTTCTCAGGCGCGCCAGTCGAGGTCCGGACCGATGCTCACTCGCAAGCAACACGAATTGCTGATGTTCATTCACGAGCGGATCAAGGAGTCCGGGGTCTCGCCCTCCTTCGACGAGATGAAGGAGGCGCTGGACCTGGCGTCGAAGTCGGGCATCCACCGGCTGATCACCGCGCTCGAGGAGCGCGGGTTCCTGCGCCGCCTGCCGCACCGGGCCCGCGCGCTGGAGGTGGTCAAGCTTCCCCAGCAGGCCACGCCCGCCGCGCCGCCAAAGGGCCGCTCGCCCTTCAAGCCGCAACTCGTCGAGGCCGGCCAGGCCGCGGCCCCGGCGGCCAACGACACGCGCGACCTGCCCATCCTGGGCAAGATCGCGGCGGGCACGCCCATCGAGGCGATCCAGCAGGAGCGGGACCGCCTGCCGGTGCCGGAAAGCATGCTCGGCGCGGGCGAGCACTTCGTCCTTGAGATCCAGGGCGATTCGATGATCAACGCCGGCATCCTGGACGGCGACTTCGTGGTCATCCGGCGCGGCGACACCGCCACCTCGGGCGATATCGTGGTGGCCCTGGTGAACGGCGAGGAGGCGACGCTGAAGCGGCTGCGCCGCAAGGGCGCGTCGATCGCGCTCGAGGCCGCCAATCCGGCCTACGAAACCCGCATCTTCGGTCCCGACCAGGTCGCCGTGCAGGGCAAGCTGGTGGGCCTGATCCGCCGCTACCACTAGATCGTGGCTCCCTCCTCCGCGCGCGGGGAGGACCGGGTGAGCGGCCCTATGCCTTGAGCGGCGCCGCCAGGCGGATGTGCAGGTCCTTCAGCTGCTTGTCGGCGACTTCCGAAGGCGCGTTCATCATCAGGTCCTGACCCTGCTGGTTCAGCGGGAAGGCGATGACCTCGCGGATGGCGGTCTCGCCGGCCAGCAGCATGACGATGCGGTCGATGCCGGGGGCCAGGCCCCCGTGCGGCGGCGCGCCATGGCGGAAGGCGTTCAGCATGCCGCCGAACTGTTCCTCGACGACATTGGCGCCGTAGCCGGCGATCTCGAAGGCCCGCAGCATGATCTCCGGGAGGTGGTTCCGGATCGCGCCCGAGCACAGCTCGTAGCCGTTGCAGACGATGTCGTACTGGTAGGCCAGGATATCCAGCGGATCCTTGGTGTTCAGGGCCTCCAGCTCACCCTGCGGCATGGAGAAGGGGTTGTGGCTGAAGTCGACCTTGCCCTCGTCATTGAGCTCGAACATCGGGAAGTCGACGATCCAGACGAACTCGAAGCGGTTCTCGTCGACGAGCTTCAGGTCGGTCCCGACCCTGGTGCGGGCCGTTCCGGCGAATTTGGCGAAGGTCTTCGGATCACCGGCGACGAAGAACGCGGCGTCGCCCGCGCCCAAGCCGAGCTGGCCCATGACCACGTCGGTTTTCTCGGGACCGAAGTTCTTGGCGATCGGGCCGCCCCAGCCGCCCTGGTCCTCCGACCAGAAGACATAGCCCAGGCCGGGCTGCCCCTCGCCTTGCGCCCAGCTGTTCATGCGGTCGCAGAAGGCGCGGGAACCGCCGGTCGGGGCGGGGATGCCCCACACCGCGTTCTTGGAGTCCTCCAGGATCCGCGCGAAGAGCCCGAAGCCGCCGCCGCGGAACGGGTCGGACACATCCTGCATGACGATGGGGTTGCGCAGGTCCGGCTTGTCGGTGCCGTACCTGGACATGCATTCGCGGTAGGGGATGCGCGGGAACGGATACGGCGTCACCGGCTTGCCGTCGGAAAACTCCTCGAAGACCCCGTGCATGACGGGCTCGATGGCGGCGAAGACGTCCTCCTGGGTGACGAAGCTCATCTCCACGTCGAGCTGGTAGAATTCCAGGCTGCGGTCGGCGCGCAGGTCCTCGTCGCGGAAGCAGGGGGCGATCTGGAAATAGCGGTCGAAGCCCGAGACCATCAGCAGCTGCTTGAACTGCTGGGGCGCCTGGGGCAGCGCGTAGAACTTGGTGGGATGCAGGCGGGACGGCACCAGGAAGTCGCGCGCGCCCTCCGGCGAGGAGGCCGTCAGGATCGGGGTCTGATATTCCAGGAAGCCCTGGCCGATCATCCGGTTACGGATCGACTGGATGGCCTTGGAGCGCAGCACGATGTTGCGGTGGAGCGTCTCGCGGCGCAGGTCGAGATGGCGGTTCTTGAGCCGGATCTCTTCGGGATAGTCGGGCTCGCCGAACACCGGCAGGGGCAGTTCGCCGGCTTCCGACAGGACCGCGGCGTCACGCACGCGGATTTCGACCTCGCCGGTGGGCAGGTTGGGGTTCACCGTCTCGGGCGAACGGGCGACCACCTCGCCGTCGATCCGGATGACGCTTTCGGCGCGCAAGCGCTCGACCAGGGCGAAGCCCGGCGTATCGGGATGCAGCACCAGCTGGGTCAGGCCGTAGTGGTCGCGCAGGTCCACGAAGACCAGTCCGCCGTGATCGCGCTTGCGATGGATCCAGCCGGAAAGCCGGACCGTCTGGCCGGTGTCGGCGGCGCGAAGCGCGCCGCAGGTGTGGGTGCGGTAGGCGTGCATTTTGTCAGCGAATTCGGGTGATTTGCGAGGCGCGGAAGGGCGCATGGCGCCCCCGCGATGTCAAGCCGCGCGCTACCGTCCATCACCTCTCCGGATGCGTCAGGGCCTGGCCTGCCCATGCGTCGAGGTCGGACTGGCGAACGCCTTTAGCCTCGGCATGACCGCCGCTCACCAAAATACCGGCCAGTGCGGCTACGAATATTGAGCGCATCTTGCTACCTCGCCTCGGCGGAACCTTATGCGCGGCTGATCGCCACCAACCACCTTAGATGCATTGCCAAGGGTGCGCATCTGATCCGACCCCCGCGCACCCAGCAGCCAACCTCACGCGCCTTCCGCGACAAAAGCCTGGGTCCCTGTCGGCCTGTTGGTGGCGGCTTTCACTGTGCAAGCGTCGCCTTAGAGCCTACGACTTGCAAGAGGAGCGTCCGCCAAATTCACAACCGTGAGGAGCGGCGGATCGCTTCATCGCCGGGGGGCAAATGAATCGTTTCGGATCGGCAGCGCTTGCGCTGCTTGGGGTCGTCCAGCTCAGCTTGGCCCCGGCTCTGAGCGCGCAGGCGGCCGAGGGCGGGCCGGGGTTGAACGCCGGCACGCGGATGTACCTGTCACTGGACGAGAACGTCTCCAGCGCGCGCGGCGGCGACGACGTGGGCACCATGGTCCGCTGTCGGGTGTGGCGCGACGTGGAAGAGCGCGGCGTCGTCTTCATCAAGGCGGGCACGCCAGCCACCTGCCGGGTCAGCAAGGTCTCGCGCCGGAACATGGCCGGCACCGAGGGCAAGGTGGCGATCGACGGCGTGGAGACACGCGCCACCGACGGCCAGAACGTCATGCTGTCCGGCGGCTACAACAAGGAAGGCGCGGGCCACAAGGTGGTGGTCTGGACAGTGGGCCTGCTGCTGCTCTGGCCGGTGCTGTTCGTGCCCGGCGGAAATGCCGAGCTACCACCCGGCACGGTGTTCGACGTCTCGACGGTCAACGACCTGCGGTTGGCGGGCCAGGAGGCGGCGGCGCCGCGCCGGGTCAACCTGACGGGCCTGGGCGGCCCGAGCTTCACCGCCGACTTCATGCTGGACGACTTCGTGGCCCAGCCCAAGCACGACACCTTCCGGATCAAGGTCGCCAAGAACGGCGCGCTGCCCAGGGCGCTGGTCATCGACAGCGTGAACTCCAAGACCATCGAGGCCATCCCGCTTAGCGTGAAGGACGTGACGTTGAAGGACGGCGACGCTACCGCCGTAGCCGAGGTCAGCGCGAAGACGCTGGCCAAGTTCTTCGCGCGCGGCATCAACCGCTTCGAGGTGGCCTACACTGAGGACGGCCAGCGCCACGCGACCGAGGTGATCATGGACGTACAGATGTAAGGCAGCAGGTTGCGTACACTGTCACCGTAATTCCCATGCTCACGCAGGACGCCCGGTACGGCGACGACATGCGCCCGTTCCACGACCGCCAGCCGGTGTTCCTCGACGCCGCGCGCGCGCGGTGTGGCTGGACCCCCGGGCGCGGTACGGCGACCTGCTGGTGAGCCCGCCGAAGGGAATGCTGGCGTTCGACCCGCCGGAGCCAGTGGGGACGTAGGCGGGCGTCGATACGGCGCCTCGATTCCTACACGATCACCGTGGTACCCGCACGTCGGCGGCGACGGCCACGCGCCTCTAGGAGAACAGCTTCGCAACAATAATTATCAAATATAGAACGCCGAAAGCGATCGGTATAACTCTTTCTAGATGACTCACCGGAACATATAATTCAGGATCATTGCCCCTACCCAATGCAATCCATTCTGCTTCATATAATGCTAGAGGCAAACGGCGTTCAATTGCATGTATTACTTTGAATTTTCCGGTATTTAGATTGTCATACGACCTAATTGCGCGATACCAGTAAACACAAATTGAGATAGCCGCAGCCCCCGTACATGACATTATAAATTGATTAGTGGAACTCGTTCCCCATAGAGCAGATATTCCGGCCACGACGGCGCTGTTGAGCGCCAAGAAAAATTTGTTTGCACCTTCTCTGCGCTCGCTAATTTTTTCGTGGGATTGCACATATATTTTGTATTGCTCAAGAAGATGCTCGACATATTTATCGGAGTACTCATCCGGATTTGTCCTGAAGAGTTCCTCGTCTGTGAATTTTTTCAAGTTGGGCATAGTCATCAACCCCCTGTGACCCGCAATTCCCTGGCAGTCAGCCTAGCCTCGAGCGCCGCCACAAAACCTCTTGAGAGGTAGCAAAGCCAGTCCCCACACTCACAATACCTCGACCACCGCCGCCCCAGATCAGTTCTATACCTAGAAACCATCCCAAACTTTTGTCGACATTCATTCGGAGCGTGAATACCGTAGGCTGCAAAAATGGCATAACCTGAAAACTTCAAATCCAGTAGGGCGCTTATCTAAGAGCAAGTGCGCACTGAAGCGGCACGACGGAGAAGGGACACTGAATGGGCACCACCCAGGTACATGTCTTCATCAGCCATTCTTGGTGGTATTCGAACCATTACGACACACTTGAAAAATGGATATTTCAAGAAAAATGGAGCAGCGGGTCAACCTCGCTCGACTTGCGGGACTATTCCGTTCCGTCCAGCAGCCCCATTCACTCCGCTCCCACAGATGGAGCACTTCAGGCGGCAATCTACAAACAGATTGCAATGAGCCATGTCATCGTTATCCCGACCGGAATGTATGCCAGTTACAGCAAATGGATTCGAAAAGAGATTGATGGAGCTGTGGGTTATGGGAAACCAATTCTCGCTGTAAATCCTTGGGGCCAGCTTCGAGCGTCCTCCGTAGTCGCGAAGGCCGCATCTCGAACTGTGGGATGGAATAAGGAGCCGTTGGTCAAGGCGATTTGGGAACTTTACCGAAGCATTTGAGGAAGCAGTTTCGGCCCTAGGGCAGTTCCCTACCTCGGCCTGAACCGCTTGCTCGCCGGCCAGCCCTTGGGCGCCACCTTCCCCGCCCCGGCCCGCTTGCCCAGCCAGTCGCGCCAGTCGTCCCACACGCGCGTGCGGCCGGAATTGTCCACCGTGGCCAGGCCTTCGCCCGTGCGGAAGGCTGAGGCGTCTCGCAGGGCGCCTTCGCGGTAGGACTGGAGCTTGACGCCCTTGCCGCGGGCCATCTCGGGCAGTTCGTCGACGGGGAAGACCAGCAGCTTGCCGTTGTCGCCGATGACGGCGAGCTGGTCGGCGTCGCCGAGGGGGAGTGAGATCAGCGCCTTGCCGTTCAGCACCTGCTTGCCGGCCCGGCGGAAGGCGATGGCCTCGTCCTGCGGCAGGATGAAGCCGTAGCCCTCCTTGCTGGCCAGGATGCGCTTGGCGCCCGGGCGGTGGACGAAGACGTCGACGATGCCGACCTTGTCGTCGAGGTCGATCATCAGGCGCAGCGGCTCGCCGTTGCCGCGCGCGCCCGGCAGCTTGTCGGCGGCCAGGGTGAAGAAGCGGCCGTCGGAGGCGAAGACCAGCAGCTTGTCGGTGGTCTCGGCCGGGACCAGGAACTGGAGCTTGTCGCCCTCCTTGAACTTCAGCTCCGAGGGGTCGTCGACGCGGCCCTTGGCGGCGCGGATCCAGCCGCGTTCCGACAGGATGACGGTGATCGGCTCGCGCACGATCATCGCCTCCAGCGCGGCCTCGGTGTCGATCTCGGGCGCGTCGGCGAACAGCGAGCGGCGGATGTTGAGGGCGCCCAGCGCGGCCTTCACCTGGCGCAGGCCCGCGCCGACCAGCTTCCACTGGGCCTTGTCCGAGGCCAGCATGCCGGCGATGCCGTCGCGCTCCTCGGCCAGGTCGCCGTGTTCCCTACGGAGCTCCATCTCCTCCAGCCGCGCGAGCTGGCGCAGGCGCGTGTTGAGGATGGCCTCGGCCTGGATCTCGCTGAGCTCGAAGGCCGCGATCAGCTTCTGCTTCGGCTCGTCCTCGTAGCGGACGATGCGGATCACCTCGTCGAGGTTGAGGTAGGCGATCCGGAGGCCGTCGAGGATGTGGAGGCGGGCCTCGATCTTGGCCAGCCGGTGGCGGGCGCGGCGGACCAGCACATCGCGGCGATGGTCGAGGAAGGCCAGCAGCACCTGCTTCAGCCCCATGACGCCGGGCGTGCCGCGGGCGTCGAGGACGTTGAGGTTGACGCTGAAGCGGTTCTCCAGGTCCGAGAGCTTGAACAGGCTCTCCATCAGGACGGCGGGCTCGACGTTGCGCGACTTGGGCTCCAGCACCAGGCGCACGTCCTCGGCGCTCTCGTCGCGGACGTCGCCCAGCAGCGGCAGGCGCTTGTTCTCGATCAGCTCGGCCAGCTGCTCGACCAGGTCGGCCTTCTTCACCTGGTAGGGGATCTGGGTGACGACGATCTGGTACCTGCCCTGGCCCAGGTCCTCCTGCGCCCAGAGCGCGCGCAGGCGCACCCCGCCCCGGCCGGTCTCGTAGGTCTCCAGCAGCGAGCGTGCCGGCTCGACGATCACCCCGCCGGTGGGGAAGTCGGGGCCCTTCACATGGGCCATCAGGTCGGCCGTCGTGCAGTCAGGCTTTTCGAGCAAAAGCAAACAGGCGTCGATCAGCTCGCCGGCGTTGTGCGGCGGGATCGAGGTCGCCATGCCGACGGCGATGCCGGTGGAGCCGTTGGCCAGCAGGTTGGGATAGCCGGTGGGCAGGACGACGGGCTCGGTGTCCTGGCCGTCGTAGGTCGGCTTGAAGTCGACGGCGTCCTCGTCGATGCCCTCCAGCAGGAGCGCGGCGGCTTCCGTCAGGCGGGCCTCGGTGTAGCGCATGGCGGCGGGGTTATCGCCGTCGATGTTGCCGAAGTTGCCCTGGCCGTCGACCAGCGGATAGCGCTGGGCGAAGTCCTGGGCCATGCGGACCAGCGTGTCGTAGATCGACTGGTCGCCGTGCGGGTGATAGCCGCCCATCACCTCGCCCACCACCTTGGCGCATTTGCGGGCGCTGGCGTCGGGGTTCAGCCGCATCTCGCGCATGGCGTAGAGCACGCGTCGCTGCACGGGCTTGAGGCCATCGCGCACGTCCGGAAGCGCCCGGTCGGTGATGACGCTGAGCGCATAGGCCAGGTAGCGGCGGCTGAGCGCCTCGGACAGCGGCTCGTCGATGATCCGGTCGCTGGGCGGCGGTGCGGTGGTGGCGTCGGTCATGGAGAATCACGGGGGGAAATTTGCCCCACACTAAGGCGCCGACTTCGGCGCGTCGCTGCGCACCCTGGTCCATCCACATCTAGATCGTCATGGCCCGGCTTGTCCGGGCCCACCCATAGACGCCGACGCCGGGGATTTACCTGGGTCGTTCCGTGCTTATGGGTCACCCGGACAAGCCGGGTGATTACGGACTGAAATGGGGGTTCAGAGCCTGCCCGCGTCGCTCAGGCGGTCGACGAGCCAGAGCCTGGCGGGCGGCAGGGGCTTGTTGACCGGGTTGAAGATGAACTGTTCGAGGAAGTGGGCGGTGAGGTCGAGGCCGGCGCGGACGTCGCCCGGCCCCAGCCGCGACTGGCTGGACAGCAGGAACGGCGGGAGCGCCAGCATGCGCTCCTTGTAGGGCTCGCCAGCTTCGCGGGAGACGGCCCGGCCGGTGCGCGGGCTGACGTAGACCAGGTCGTCGGTGACGCCGGTGGCCGCGCAGCGGGTGAGGTCGAGGCCGAAGCCCAGCTCCTGCAGCAGGCCCGCCTCGAAGCGCACGAAGACGGCGGGCCAGTCGTCGGTGGCGGCCAGCGCGGCGGAGAACGCCTCGAAGGCCAGATAGGCGCCGGGATGCGGCTCGCGCTCCGGAAGCGCGCCGGCGGCGATCGCGGCGGCGGCGGCCAGGCCCGCCAGCGCCAGCGCGTCGTCGAAGAAGGCCGAGGGGCCCTCCCCCACCGCCTCCAGGGTGGCCGAGCCCAGCTGGTCGGAAACGCGGGCCCGGTAGCGGCAGATCACGCGCGCGCCCGCCTGCAGCACCGGCTTCATCTTGCGCGAGGCCCCGCCGGCCACGTGGGCGGCATACTTGCCGTGGCTGGCGGTCAGCACCTCGACGATCGCGCCCGCCTCGCCGAAGGCGCGGGCCGAGAGCACGAAGGCGTCGTCCTCGAATTCCATGCGGTCTAGGCGTCGAAGTCGAGGCCCACGTCGCCGTAGAACTCGCGCTTGTCGGCCCAGCGTTCGTCGACCTTGACGTGCAGGAAGAGGTGGACGGGGCGGTCGAGCAGCTCCTGGAGTTCCTCGCGGGCCTTCTGGCCGATCCACTTCAGGGTCTGGCCGCCCTTGCCCAGGATGATCGGGCGCTGGCTGTCGCGTTCCACATAGATGGTCTGCTCGATGCGGGCCGAGCCGTCCTGGCGCTCCTCGAAGGCGGTGGTCTCGACGGCGGCGGCGTAGGGCAGCTCCTCGTGGACCCGCAGGTAGATCTTCTCCCGCGTGATCTCGGCGGCCAGCAGGCGGGCCGGGATGTCGGCGGTCTGTTCGGCGGGATAGAACCAGGGGCCCTCCTTCATCAGCCCGGCCAGCCGGTTCAGGAGGTCGTCCACCCCATCGCCCTTGGCCGCCGAGATCATGAAGACCTCCGAATAGACGCCGGTGTCGAAGAGCGTCTTCGACAGGGCCAGCAGGGTGTCGCGGCGCATGCCGTCGATCTTGTTGAGCGCCAGGATCGCTTTCTTGCCGGAGGCCTTGAGGCCCTCGACGATCGACTCGACGTCGATGGCGGAGCGCTTGTCGGCCGAGGAGGCGCCGGGCTCGGGCGCCTTCAGCTCGGCGACGCTGTCGACCAGGTGGACGATCACGTCGGCGTCCGCCGCCCCGCCCCAGGCGGCGCGGACCATGGCGCGGTCGAGCTTGCGGCGCGGGGTGAAGATGCCGGGCGTGTCGACCAGCACGATCTGCGCCTCGCCGGCCATGGCGACGCCGCGGACCGGGAAGCGGGTGGTCTGGACCTTTTGCGTGACGATGGAGACCTTGGCCCCGACGAGGCGGTTGGTCAGGGTCGACTTGCCGGCGTTGGGCGCGCCGATGATGGCGGCGAAACCCGCGCGGGTGGTCATGACATGTCTTTCTGAGAGGCGTCCGGATCGGGCCCCTCGCGTTTGAGCAGCATACGCTGAGCGGCGGCCTTCTCGGCCTCCTGGCGGGAGCGGCCCTGTCCCTGTTCGGGACCGAAGCCGATCAGGAACACCTGGACGGTGAAGCAGGGCGCGTGGTCGGGACCGTCGCGGCCGATGACGTCATAGGCCGGCAGCGGCAGGCCGCGGCCCTGGGCCCACTCCTGCAGCTGGGTCTTCGGATCCTTGGCGCGCGGCTCGTCGACGCGTTCGAACTCGTCGGCCCAGAAGGTCTGGAAGAAGGCCCTCGCCTGCTCCAGGCCGCCGTCGATGTAGAGGGCCGCGATCAGCGCCTCGCAGGCGTCGCCCAGCACGGCGTCGGAGTTGCGGGCGCCGACCTTGCTGGCGCTGGCCGAGAGCCGCATGGCGTCCGGCAGCCCCGCCGCCCGGGCCGCGCGCGAGCAGGCGTGGTAGTTCACCAGATTGGCCATCAGCCGCGACATCTCGCCCTCGCGGGCGTCGGGGTCGAGCGCCATCAGCCGCTCGGCGGCGCAGAGGTTCAGCACCCGGTCGCCGAGGAACTCCAGCCGCTCGTTGTGGCGCACGGCCCTGGCCCCGTCGCCGACGCTCGCGTGGGTGAGCGCGCGCTCCAGGAGGTCCCGGTCGGCGAAGGTGTAGCCGATGCGGCGTTCGAGTTCCGCGACGGCCGCTACCCGGGTGTTCATTTCAGCGGATGGGCGAACCGGCTGAGCCGGGCGTTCATGACCCAGGTCCAGGGCTTGAAGATGGTGGCGCCCGGCTTCCAGGAGAGCAGGATGATCTGCGCCTTGCCGACCAGATTCTCGGCCGGGACATAGCCCACGCCGCCGGCCTCGGGCGGGACCCGGCTGTCGGAGGAGTTGTCGCGGTTGTCGCCCATCATGAAATAGTGGTGCTCGGGCACAACGAAGACGTCGGTGTTGTCGAGGTCCTGGTCGGTCCCGTAGTCGTTGGTGATGAAGCTGCGGCCGCCGGGCAGGGTCTCGCGGTAGCGGGCCACGTCGCGCACGCCGTAGCCGGTGTCCTCGCGCACCGAAGGCAGGGCCTGGCGGGGGACCTGCACGTCGTTGATGTAGAGCAGGCCCTGCTTCACCTGGATGCGGTCGCCGGGCAGGCCGATCAGGCGCTTGACGTAGTCGGTGTGGCCGTCGCGCGGCAGCTTGAAGACCACGATGTCGCCGCGCTGGGCGGGCCGCTCGAAGACCCGGCCGGAGAACAGCGGCGGGCTGAACGGGATCGAGTGGTGCGACCAGCCGTAGGTGTATTTCGAGACGATGATGTAGTCGCCCTCATAGAGGTTGGGCTCCATCGACGCGGACGGGATGGTGAACGGCTGGAAGAACAGCACCCGCAGGAAGAGCGCGATCAGCAGCGCGTAGACCACCGTCTTGATGATCTCGACGAACTCGTTCATCGCGCCGGACTTTTCGGGAGGGCTCGCGGCCTGCACGTTGTCGCTCATGGATGGTCCTGGAAGGCAGCCGGTCGGCCGACGGGTGGTTGCTACGCGCTGGACAGCCTCTGAGCAAGTTCCGTGCCTGTGAACGCTTGCCCGCCAAACGCCGCGCCGGGGTGACAAAGCGCCGCCCGCCGCCCAAAAGGTCGCCATGATCCGCCAGTCGCTCACGCCGCTTTCCGCCCTGCTGGCGCTCATTGTGACGATCGTCTGGGGGACCAACTTCGTGGTCATCAAGGTGGCGCTCAGCCACCTGCCGCCGCTGACCTTCGCGGCCCTGCGGTTCACCTTCGTGGCCCTGCCGGCGGTGCTGTTCTTCAAGCGCCCGCGCGTGCCCCTGTGGAACCTCGCCGCCTATGGCCTGCTGATCGGGGTCGGCCAGTTCGGGGTGCTCTACATCGCCATGCAGAGCCTGATCTCGCCGGGACTGGCCTCGCTGGTGGTGCAGACCCAGGCGTTCTTCACCATCGGGATGTTCATGGTGTTCGGGCGCGAGCGGATCAAAGGCTTCCAGGTCGTGGCGCTGGCGCTGGCCGCCAGCGGCCTGGGCTGGCTGATGGCCCACGTCAACGCCGACGTGACGGCGCTGGGCCTGGGCCTGACCCTGTTCGCGGCCCTGTGCTGGGCGGCGGGCAACACCGTGCAGCGGGCGGCGGGGCCGGTGAACACGGTGGCCTATGTGGTCTGGTCGAGCCTCTTCGCCGTCCCGCCGCTGATCGGGCTCGCCCTCTTCGTCGACGGCTGGCCGGCGGTGTCGGCGGGGCTCGCCCACGCCAGCGCCGGGACCTGGGCGGCCGTCCTCTACCAGTCGGTGGGCAATTCCCTGTTCGGCTACGCGGCCTGGGCCTGGCTGCTCTCGCGTTACCCGGCCGCCGTGGTCTCGCCCCTGTCGTTGCTGGTGCCGGTGTTCGGCATGGCGACCGCGACGATGGTGCTGGGCGAGAGCCTGGCCTCCTGGAAGCTCACCGCCGCGGCCCTGGTGCTGAGCGGCCTGGCGCTGAACACGCTGTGGCCCATGTGGCGAAGGCGCAGGCTGGCGGCGGCCTGACGGGCGCCCGCCCACATGCCGCGAGGCCCTCGCGGCGACTTGCCCTCGGTCTCCGTATCGGGTGCAAATGGAACCGCCGGCCGCGCCCATGCCGGGCAGGCGCGGGACTTCCGTGAGGCTATCGTGATCGAGCGCCGACTTCGGATCGCCATCCAGATCTATCTGTGGGGCGCGCTCGTCGAAGACAGCCTGATCTTCATCCTGGCCTGGGCCGCGCCGGATCTCTGGTTCCAGCTGTTCCATCACGCCGCGCCGGCCGGGTTGGAGGTCGCGCTGCTCCGCCGCTCGGCCGGTCAATGGGCGGCATTCGCCCTGGCACAGGCGATCACCCTTGCGATATGGCGAAAGAACCCGGCGTGGCTGGCGGTGGCGGCGGGGATCCGGTTCTCGGACCTGTTCACCGACATCTCTTACATCGCCGCCGTTCCAACCCTGACCCCCCTGGGTTGGCTGGTCCTGTCACCCCCGGCCCTGCTCAATCTGCTAGGCGTGGTGATCCTCATGAAGGGCTACGGTCAGGCGCGTAGACCCGAGCCATAAGGCCCGATATCCACTGCCCCTGCGATCCAGCTCCAAGTCTACGGAAGGATACCCGGCCATGCGTTCGAAACTCGCCGCCCTCGCCATCGCCATACCTGTCGCGTTCGCCGTGCAGACCGCCGCCATCGCGGCGGTCACCGGCCAGAAGGTCGAGCGCATCGCGCCCGATCGGATCGCCGTGACCTGGACGGACGCCCAGCCGGTGGATGTGTACCTGGCCGATGGACCGGACGAGGGCGTGGGCAAGGCCAGGCTGGTGTCGGGCCAGGATCGCTCAGGCCGGCTGGAGCTGCCCGCAGCAGCCACGGGCCGGCCTTATATCCTGCTCCGGGAAGTCCCAGGCAAGGCGGTGGTGCGGGTGGCCGAGCGGGTGCTGCCGCTGGAACAAGGTTCCAACTTCCGGGACATCGGCGGCTATCCAGCGGCCGGCGGCAAGCATGTCCGCTGGGGGCGCATTTTCCGCTCGGGCGCGACGCCGATGCTGACCGACGCCGATGTGGCGCGGGTGCGCGCGCTGGGGCTGGCCGAACTGATCGACCTGCGCTCCGACGAGGAACGCATCCTGGCCCCGACCCGGATCGACGGGGTGCGCTATTCGGCCGTCGGCTATCCGATGTCCCAGATCAGCGGCACGGGACCCAAGCCGTTCGCCGACGCCCACGGGGTCTATTACCAGTTCCCGACCCTGCTGGCGCCGCAGCTGCGCATCTTGTTCCAGACCCTGCTCGCCCAGACGGGACCCGTCGTCTACAACTGCTCGGCGGGCCAGGACCGGACGGGGTTCGCCACCGCCATGGTGCTGTCGGCGCTGGGCGTGCCGCGCGACGTAATCCTCGCCGACTACCACCTCTCCACCACCTACCGGCGGCCGGAATACGAGATGCCGCGCATCGACCCCGCCCGGCGGAGCGAAAGCGCGATCGCGGCCATGTTCATCCAGGGACAGCAGGGCGACGGCAAGCCGCGCCAGCCGCAGCCGCTGTACGACGCCGACCACAGGGCCCTGCTCGCCGTGGCCTTCGAGGACGTGGAGCGCCGCTGGGGTTCGGTGGACGCCTACCTGCAGAAGGAGCTGGGCGTGGGGCCGGCCGAGCGGGCCAGGCTGCGGGCCGCCTATCTGGAATAGCTATTCCGGCAAGGCTTCGATGATCACGAAGGCCTGGGCGTAGGGGTGGTCGTCGGTGAGGCTGAGGTGGACGACGGCGCGGCAGCCCGCGGGCGTGATCTGGTTCAGGCGGGCCAGCGCCCCGCCCGTCAGCGCCATGGTCGGCTGGCCGGACGGCAGGTTGATCACCCCCATGTCGCGCCAGAAGACGCCCCGGCGAAAGCCGGTGCCGAGCGCCTTGGCGCAGGCCTCCTTGGCGGCGAAGCGCTTGGCGTAGCTGGAGGCGCGGTCAGTCTTGCGCTCGGAGCGAGCGCGCTCGAGGTCGGTGAAGATGCGGTGAGTGAAACGTTCGCCGAAGCGCGCCAGGCTGGCCTCGATGCGGCGGATATCGGACAGGTCCGAGCCGATGCCGACGATCATGCCGCTCTCGTGGCGCGCGCCTCGTCCATCAGCGTCCGCATGCGCTGGATGGCGGGTCCCAGCCCGATGAAGATCGCCTCGCCGATCAGGAAGTGGCCGATGTTGAGTTCCGCCAGTTCCGGGATCGCGGCGACGGCGCCCACCGTCTCGTAGTCGATGCCGTGGCCGGCGTGGACCTCCAGGCCCAGGCGCGCGCCCTCGCGAGCGGCGCCTTTCAGCCGGCCGAGGATCGCCTCGGCGTGCCGCGAACGTTCGCGCACCGCCTGGCAGTAGGCGCCCGTGTGCAGTTCGACGACCTGGGCGCCCACGGCGCTGGCGGCGGCCACCTGCAGCACGTCGGCGTCGATGAAGCAGGAGACCCGGATGCCGGCGTCCGCCAGCCGGCGCACGACCGGGGCGATGAGGTTGTGGCCGCCCGCAACGTCGAGGCCGCCCTCGGTGGTCACCTCCTCGCGGCGCTCGGGGACCAGGCAGGCGGCGTGCGGCCGGTGGGCCAGGGCAATGGCTTCCATTTCGCCGGTGACCGCCATCTCCAGGTTCAGCGGACGTCCGCGGCGGCGGGTGATCACGGCGAGCGCGTCGATGTCGGCGTCGGAGATGTGCCGGCGATCCTCGCGCAGGTGGGCGGTGATCCCGTCGGCGCCGGCGGCCAGCGCCATTTCGGCGGCCCGCACAGGATCGGGATAGCCGTCGCCGCGGGCGTTCCGCACGGTCGCCACATGGTCGATGTTGACGCCGAGGCGGAGGCTAGAGGTCATTGCGCCTGCCCCATTCTTCACATGTCATCCGCGCAGCCGCTTCGATCCGGGCTCTTCGGCGGGGAGCGCGGCGAGTTCGGGCGGAATCTCGTCCGGCGCGTAGGACGGCACGTCGACGGTGGCCAGCGCCACGAGCGGCCAGCCGACATCGGCCTTGCCGCCGGAGCGGTCGACGATGCAGGCGCAGCAGAGCACGACCCCGCCGGCCGCCTCGATGGGCTTCACGGCCTCGCGGAAGGAGCCCCCAGTGGTGATCACGTCCTCCACCACCACGACCTTGGCGCCCGGTGCGATCCTGAAGGCCCGTCGCAGCTTGAATTCGCCGTCCTCGCGTTCGACGTAGATGGACGGCACGCCCAGCCAGCGCGCCACCTCATAGCCCGGGATGATAGCGCCCACGGCGGGCGCCACGATCACGTCAGGCTTGCCGAACCGGGCGGTGATCTTCTCGGCCAGCGCCTTGCACAGGCGTTCCGTGCGGTCGGCGTACTGGAAGACTAGGTTCTTCTGCAGGAACATCGGGCTGTGGCGACCCGAGGCCAGGATGAAGTGGCCTTCGCGGAGCGCGCCCGCGCCGCGGAATTCTTCGAGGACGTCTTCGGTGTTCATGGCGCCGGGAGATAGCGCCGTTTCCGAGCCACCGGAAGCCACCCGCTTAAACCTCAGGGCTGGAGGATGGCCGCGACGCCACGCCGCAGGCCCGGCCGCCGCCTTGTGTGAGCGCGCGGGCCTCATCATTGCGGCCGCTGACAAGCATTTGACATTATTGGCCGATTAGACCCGAAGACCAGCCCGAAAGGGCGGGCGTATTTCCCATGCCCATCGGGTCATTTGATGGTGAACGCCGATTCACGGTGCTTCTTCACCAGTTGCTGATCGTGGGGGGAGCATCGATGGACTTCACGGGGGCAGTCCCGACGACGGCCGAGCACGCGCATCCCGCGCTGCGAGCCCTCGTCCAATAGAAGGTGGAAGATCTGTGTCGTACGGCGAGCGGAAAGCGTTCCCGACCGATTTTCCCGAGGGCCTCAAGCCCCGGCTGCGGCTGTTCTTCAGCGTCGACATCGTCGGCTCCACGCCGCTCAAGCAATCGCTTCAACCCTGGCGCCCGACGATCCTGAACTTCTATCGGGACTTCGATCACACGGTGCATTCGGCGTTCAGCCGGATCAACGGAAACAGCAACAACGGCATACCGACGCCGGAGTTCTGGAAGAGCAACGGCGACGAGCTGCTCTACACCTGCCAGCTGGAACGGCTGGACCAGGCGCACGAGACCATCAACACCTGGCTGGGCGTGCTGCACCAGTACCGCGCGAGCATGGCCAGCCACCCCGAGCGGCTGGACGTGAAGTCGACGGCCTGGGTCGGCCTCTTCCCGGTGCCGAACGCCGAGGTCTTCTTCCGCCGTGACCGTGCGCGGTTCGCCTCCGACCTGCTGGACGACCCGCAGCTGCTGCAGGCGGAACTGCGCGACGAATGGTACGCCGACCGCGGCCGCGGCGACATCACCCGCGACTTCGTCGGCCCCTCGATCGACACCGGCTTTCGCCTGACGTCCTGGGCGACGCAGCGCCGGTTCGTCATATCGGTGGACCTGGCCTTCCTGCTGACCAGCTCCTGCAGCGAGGTGGAAGAGCCGTTGCCGGTCCACTACAGCGGCCGCCAGAAGCTGAAGGGCGTCATCGACGACGAACCCTACCCTGTCCTGTGGATCCCCGTCGGCGGGCGCAACAAGCCCGCGGACGCCGCCATCGGGCGCGACCTGGCCGGTGTCGAGGCGGTGCGCGCCTCTTGCGAGGCGGTCATCGAGCAGCACTACCGGTTCATCACGCCGCTCTTCCTGTCGGACGCGGACGCACAGGACTTCGACTGGAGCCCACCCTACATCATCAACGAGATCCGCCGGCTCTGGACGGAAGAGCTTCGCCGCAAGGCCGACGCCGACCGCGACGCCGATTCGACCATGGCCTATATCTCCGGCCGCTCCAGGTCGGGCGGCGTGGGCGCCCGCGCACGGCGCCGGCGCCTGTTCCCCGAGACCACCAGCCTAGCCCTTCGCCCGATCGACGGTTTCGACGCTGGGATTGGCGCGGAGCGCGGCGGCAATGTGGGTCAGGTGGCGCGCATCGTTGACGTCGATGTCGAAATCGACGTCGAAAAAGTCGGCCTGGCGATGGTGCATCCGTAGCTGCACGATGTTGCCGCCGGCCTCGCCGATGATCGAACAGACCTGACCCAGCACGCCCGGGGCGTTGCGAATGGTCGCCACCAGCCGGGCGCGGGCGATGGAGTTGCGCTCGGCCTCCGGCGTCCACTGCAGATCGCGCCATAGCTCCTCGCGATCCTCGAACTCGGCCAGCTTCTCGCAGTCGATGGTGTGGACGGTGAGGCCCTTGCCGCTCTCCTCCTGGATGCCGACGATGCGGTCGCCCGGCACCGGCGAGCAGCATTCCCCAAAATGCAGGGTGATCCCCGGCGTCAGGCCGCCGCCGCGGACGTATAGCCGCGCGGCCTTGCCGTCTTCGATCCGGTGGCGCGCGGTGGCCGCCTCGCGCTCGTCTGCGCGCAGGCCCGGGAATACGGTGTCGAGCACCTGGGGCGGCGAGACACGGCCCCGGCCGACGGCCTCGAAGAGATCCTCCTCGGTGGCGGCGGCGAAACGGTCCAGCGCCGGGCGCAGCGAGACGTCCTTGCGGGCCTTGCCGGCGTTGTCGAAGGTCTGGTCGACGGTGGCGCGTCCGAGCCTGGTGAACTCTTCCTTCTCGGTCTGGCGGATGTGGCGGCGGATCGCCGAGCGCGCGCGGCCGGTGACGGTGATGGAGCGCCAGTCGGGCGGCACCACGGGCTTGCCGCCACGGATCACCTCGACCACGTCGCCGTTCTGCAGGACGGTGCGCAGCGGCTTCAGTTCGCCGTTGATTTTCACCCCGATGCAGGTGTCGCCCACGTCGGTGTGGACGGCGTATGCGAAATCGAGCGGCATGGCGCCCCTGGGCAGGCTGACCAGCTGCCCCTTCGGCGTGAAGACGAAAGCCTGGTCGAGGAACATCTCGAGCTTGGCGTGCTCGACGAGTTCCTCGGCGTCGCCGCCGTGTTCCAGCACCTGGACAAGGTGGCGCAGGTTGACCAGCGGGTCGCGGCCGCCAGCGGCGGCCTGGTGCTCGGCGTCGAAGCCGTAGGTCTGGTCCTTGTAGCGCCAGTGGGCGGCGACGCCCTCCTGCGCCACCCGGTCCATGCCCTCGGTGCGGATCTGCATCTCGATGCGCATGCCCTTGGGGCCGACCACGGTGGTGTGCAGCGAGCGGTAGTTGTTGCGCTTGGGCGTGGAGATGAAGTCCTTGAACCGCTCGGGCACATTGGGCCAGGCGCGGTGGATCACCCCCAGGGCGCGGTAGCAATCCTCCTCGGTGTCGGTGATCACCCGGAAGGCGTAGATGTCGGAAAGCTGTGAGAATCCAATCGATTTACGCTGTAACTTGCGCCAGATCGAATAGGGGTGCTTCTCACGCCCGAAGACCCGGGCCGGCACGCCGGCGGTTTCCAGCCGGGCGGCGATTTCGCCGGAGACCAGGCTGACCGCCCCGCCCTGCTGGGCGCGCAGCGTGTCCAGCCTGCGGTAGATGGCGTCTCGCGCCACTGGATTGAGGTGCTCGAAGGCCAGTTCCTCAAGCTCCGTGCAGATCCGGTGGACGCCGATGGAGCGGGCCAGCGGCGCGTAGATGTCCAGTGTTTCCCGAGCGATTCTCTCACGTTTCGCCGGACTCTGGATGTACTGCAGCGTGCGCATGTTGTGCAGCCGGTCGGCCAGCTTGACCATCAGGACACGGACGTCCTTTGAAATGGCCAGGATGAATTTCCGCAGGTTCTCGGCCTGGCGCAAATGCTCCGAGGAGAGCTCCAGCTTGGAGAGCTTGGTGACGCCCTCGACCAGTTCGCCGATCTCGGCGCCGAACAGGCGGTCGATCTCGGCGCGGGTGACCGGGGTGTCCTCGATCACGTCATGCAGCAGCGCCGTGACGATGGTGGCGGTGTCCAGCCGATAGTCGGTGAGGATTCCCGCCACCTCGATGGGGTGGGCGAAGTAGGGGTCGCCCGAGGCCCGCTTCTGCGCGCCGTGCATCCGCATGGCGTAGACGTAGGCGCGGTTGAGCAGCGCCTCGTCGGCGGTGGGGTCATAGGATTTCACCAGTTCGATGAGCTCGAACTGGCGAAGCATCTTCGGGCGTCTGGCGGCCGTCGGCGCCGCCGATGCGGGGGCGTCCTTCAGCGGAGCGGCGGGTTTAGGCGCCGCCTTGGTGATGAGGGGTTCTGCGCCTTCCGGGCTCAGTACCGCTCCTCCTGACCGCCATCGCGGTCGCTCTGCAGGGCGCGGACCAGTTCCAGCTCGCTCATCTGCATGTGGGTCGGGTCGGCCAGCAGGGCCAGGGTTTCGGCCTCTTCCTCGGCTTCCGAACGCTCGTCCACCCGCTGCAGGGTGCCGATCAGGTTCTCGCGCAGCTCCTCGGCGTCGACCACGTCGTCGGCGATCTCACGCAGCGAGACGACGGGGTTCTTGTCGTTGTCGCGATCGACGAGGATCTGCGAGCCCGCCGAGATGGCGCGCGCGCGGTGAGCCGCCAGCAGCACGAGGCTGAAGCGGTTGGGGACCTTTTCGATGCAATCTTCGACGGTGACGCGAGCCATGGAGTCCTCTGACCGGGGGGATAACCTGGGAAAATAGCGGTTCGGGGCCCTTTGTGCAACGCCCCAAAGGTCGCGGCGGGTCAAGGCGCGCCTACATGGGCCTCGCGTCGCGGCCGACGGTGGCCTTGGCTGCCAGGGCCCGGGCGGTTTCGGCCCAGACGGGATGGGTCCAATCCGGCGCGATCTCGGCCAGGGGACCCATGACGAACAGGCGCTCGTGGGCCCTGGGGTGCGGTACGGCGAGGCCCGGTTCGTCGATCACCTGGCGGCCATGGGCGATCAGGTCGAGGTCGAGGGTGCGCGGCGCGTTGCGGGCGGTCCGTTCGCGGGCGAAGGCGGTTTCGATGGCCAGCAGTATACCCAGGGTATCCCGCGGCGAGCCGTTCGCCTCGACAATCACGACGCCGTTGCGATACTCAGGCGCGGTCGGGTCGGGCCAGGCGGCGGACCGCCACCAGCCGGACCTGGCCAGGACAGGCAATCCTGCCTGGGGGAAACGCGCCAGCGCCGCCTCCAGAAGCGACTCGCAGGACGCGTAACTGTCCGACATATTGCCGCCGAGGGCGACGATCACCGCCTCGTCCAGCCGGGCCTTTGGGAATTTCGCGACGATGACCTTCTACCCCACGGACCGGATCGCCCTCTTCATCGACGGCGCCAACTTCTACGCCGCCGCCAAGGCGCTGAGCCTCGACATCGACTACCGCAAGCTGCTGGAGGAATTCCGCAAGCGCGGGGTGCTGATCCGCGCCTATTACTACACCACCCTGGTGGAGCACGAGGACTACTCCCCGCTGCGGCCCCTGGTCGATTGGCTCGACTACAACGGCTATCAGCTCGTCACCAAGCCGGCCCGCGAATACACCGACTCCCAGGGGCGCAAGCGCTGGCGTGGCGACATGGACGTGGAGATCGCCGTCGACATGATGGAGATGGCCGCCTCCGCCGACCACCTGGTGCTGTTCTCCGGGGACGGCGACTTCCTGCATCTGGTGGAAGCCTTGCAGCGAAAGGGCGTGCGGGTGACGGTGGTCTCCACGGTGAAATCGCAGCCGCCGATGGTCTCCGACGACCTGCGCCGGCAGGCCGACAGCTTCGTGGACCTGGCCGACCTCAACGAGATCATCGGCCGGCCGTCGCGCCTGCCCCGGTTCATCCAGGAAAGCCGGGCCGGCGAGCGGGAAACCGATGCCGACGCCGACGCCTGAGACCGGCCCGGAGCCCGCCCGCGACTGCCCGATCTGTCCACGGCTCGTCGCCTACCGCGCGGCCAACGCGGCCGCCAATCCGGCCTGGTTCAACGGCCCCGCCCCGTCATTCGGCGACCCGGCCGCGCGGCTCCTGGTGGTGGGCCTGGCCCCTGGCCGGCAGGGCGCCAACCGCACCGGGCGGCCGTTCACCGGCGACCACGCCGGCGTGCTGCTTTATGCGACCCTGGCGAAGTCGGGGTTCGCGCGCGGCGCCTATGATCCGAACGGGGACGACGACCTGGCCCTGGTCGACTGCATGATCACCAACGCGGTGCGCTGCGCGCCGCCCGGCAACAAGCCGGAGACCGGCGAGGAGGCCAGCTGCCGGCCGTTCCTCAGCGCGCGGATCGCGGCCCTGCCCCGGCTGAAGGTGATGGTTACCCTGGGCGACGTATCGCGGCGCAATGTGCTGAAGGCGCTGGGCCTGAAGGCCTCGGCCGGCCTGCCGGGCCACGGGACGGAGTTCCGGGCCGGGCCCTACGTGGTGCTGAACAGCTATCACTGCTCCCGGCTCAACACGAACACCGGCCGGCTGACGCCCGCGATGTTCGAAGCGGTGTTCGAGCGCGCGCGGACCCTGCTCGACGATTAGGCGCCCGGCGCGTTACATTGCGCCCCAAGGGACGCGATGGAGGAAGACATGAACCGCATTGTCACCGTGCTCGCCGCCGGCCTGCTTGCCCAGGCCCTGGGCGGCCCCGCCGCGGCCGCGCCGACGGCCCCCGCCAACAGCTGCTTCCGGACCTCGGACATGCGCAACCATACCGTCGTCGACGACCACACGATCTATGTGGATGTCGGGGGGCGCGGGATTTATCGGATCACCGCCGCCGGGCGCTGCTTCGCCGGCATGTTCCCGACGGACCCGCTGGTCATCGGCACCACCGCCTCGAGTGGCTATGTCTGCAAGCCGATCGACCTCGACCTCGGCGTGCGCAATGGCGGGGCGAACGGCATCACCACGCCCTGCATCGTGAACGGCATCTCCAGGCTCACGGCCGCCGAAGCCGCCGCGATCCCGAAGAAGCTGAAGCCCTAGGACCGCCGCGCATCCGTGCCGGCCCATCCGCTTGACCGGCCCGTCTGGAGCGCGCTGACCACGCGGCAGTCCGGCCTGGCGTTGGGAGACGCGCGCGCCCTGCGCATACGGCCGGACTATGGGCCGTTCGGGGCCGCGGCGGACGCTTCGGCGGAGAGCCTGGCGGCCCTGGCCGGTCTGATCACCGAGGTTGACCCGCTGTGGGTGGTCGAGACCGGGGACGCGCCGGTCCCGCGCGGCATCCAGGTCCGGCGCCGGGCCGAACTGGTCCAGATGACCGCCGAGGCCATGACGGCGGGGACGCCACCGCGCTTCGCGATGATTGACCTGGTCGAGGCCGACGCGGCGGAGATGCGGGCGCTGGCCCACCTCACCGAGCCCGGGCCGTTCCTGGCGATGACCCACAGGCTGGGCGCCTTCGTGGGTGTCAAGCAGGACGGACGCCTGGTCGCCATGTCCGGCGAACGGATGCGCCCGGAGGGCTTCACCGAGGTAAGCGCGGTCTGCACCCATCCCGACTGCCGGGGACGTGGGTACGCAGGCGCGCTGATGCGGGTGGTCATGGGACGGATCCTGGATCGCGGCGAGACGCCGTTCCTGCACGCCTACGCCAGCAATGCCGGCGCGATCGGGCTCTACGAGACGCTGGGGTTCAAAGTGCGCAGACCGATGGTCTCGCTGGTGCTGGCCCTCACAGGCGCCAGTAACGATAGCGCCACGCCTCGGTGAAACCCGCCTGGCGGTAGAGGCGGCGTGCGGGGTTGTCCTCGTCGACCTGCAGGTAGACGCCGTTCACGCCGCGCCCGGCGATGGCCCTCCCAAGCGCGGTCAGCACCCGGCTCGCGTAGCCTCGGCCGCGACGATCCAGGGCCGTGCGCATGCCGTGCACGCCCGCCCAGCCATGGCCGAAAGTGGCGGCGCCCACGGCGACGATGCGGCCGTCCTCGCGCACGGCGGCATAGACCGCGTCCGGCGAGCGGGTCAGCGCGGCCGCCCTGCCCGCCCCGTCTTGCGGATCGAAGCCCTCGCCCATGAACACCGCTCGCCAGGCGTCGTCAGGCCGTTCGAGCAGGTCGGCCGGGCGGTCATGCAACGCGGCCAGGCGAGCGACTTCGCCGATCTTGACGAGGGTGGCCTGCTGGGCCGCGTAGCCTCCTGCGGTCAGCCCGTCGCGGACGTCGGCGAGACCAGCGACCTCGGCGATGCGGAAGGCCGGCGGCAAGCCCGCCGTGCGATAGGCGGCCTCGATGGCGGCGAGCCCGTCGCTGCGGACCGTGTGGCTCAGCGGGACCGCGCTCTTGGCCCGGAGGATGGGCCCTTGGTCCATCGCCGCCAGCCAGCCGTCGATCTCCACCACCTTGGCCGGCGCGACACCGGCGATGGTGGCGCGCTCGATGCCCTCGACGTCCAGTTCAGCCATGGTCCTTGAGCAGGCGGGCCTTGTCGCGCTGCCAGTCGCGAGCGGCGGTGGCCTCGCGCTTGTCGTGTTCCTTCTTGCCCTTGGCGAGCGAGATCTCGAGCTTCGCGAGGCCCTTGTCGTTCCAGTAGAGCTTGGTCGGGATGATGGTGCGCCCGTCGCGCTGGACAGCCCCGATCAGCTTGTCGATCTGCTTGCGCTTGAGCAGCAGCTTCCGGTGGCGGCGCGGCTCGTGGTTGAAGTGCGGGCCGGCCTGGGCGTAAGGCGGGATGTCGGCGTTCACTAGCATGATCTGGTCGCCCTCCACCGCCGCGTAGCTCTCGGCGATGTTGGCCTTGCCGTTGCGCAGCGACTTAACCTCCGAGCCGGTCAGCGCCAGGCCCGCCTCGAAGCTCTCCTCCAGGAAATAGTCGAATCGCGCGCGGCGGTTCTCCGCGATCAGCTTGCCGGCCTGGGCCATCAGACGAGACCGGCGTCCCGCATTCCGGCGAGCACCTCGGCGCGAGACGCCTCAGAGGCGGGCGTGATCGGCAGGCGGCACTCCTCCGAGCAGAGCCCCAGGTGGGCAAGCGCGAATTTCGTTGGCGCCGGCGAGGCGTCGGAGAACAGCGCCCGGTGCAGCCGGATCAGCCGGTCCTGGGCGTAGAGCGCGCCCGGCCACTGGCCCGACAGGGCGTCGTTGTGGAACTGCGCCACCTGCTCGGGCGCGACATTGACGGTCACCGAGATCGAGCCGTGGCCGCCGTGCGCCATGTAGCCGAGCGCGGTCGCGTCATCGCCCGACAGCATCACCCAGTCCTCGCCGCACGTCAGCCGCTGGATGCTGGGCCGGGTCATGTCGCTGGTGGCGTCCTTGATGCCGACGATATTCGGCAGCTTGGAAAGCCTGGCCAGGGTGTCGTTGGCGATGTCGATGCTGGTGCGGCCGGGCACGTTGTAGACCAGCACCGGAATCTGCACCGCCTCGTTGATCGCCGCATAGTGGGCGTAGAGGCCCTCCTGGCTCGGCCGGTTGTAGTAGGGCGTCACCACCAGGGCCGCGTCGGCCCCGACCCGCTTGGCGTGGCGGGCGAGCTCGATGGCCTCGGCTGTCGCGTTGGAGCCGCAGCCGGCGATCACCGGCACGCGGCCGGCGGTGGTCTTCACGCAGAGTTCTACGACACGCCGATGCTCGTCGTGGGTGAGGGTCGCGCTCTCGCCGGTGGTGCCGACGGGCACCAGTCCGTGCACGCCGCCCGCGATCTGCCGCTCGACCAGGGCCACGAAGGCCGTTTCATCGACCGCGCCGTCGCGAAACGGGGTAACCAACGCCGGGAGGACGCCTTTGAACAGAGGCTCTGCCATTTTCTCGCAATTTGCCGTGATGGGCGCACGTAAGGCGCCGTTCAGATTTGCCGGGACATTATGTTGCCGTGGGCATGGGCCGCAATGTCCGTGTTCCAAAGCGTCGGGACGCAAGGGGCGTCGATTGTATTCGGTGGCACGCAAGACTGTACTGATCGCCGGGATAGCCGCCATGGCCGCCGCCATGGCGCACGCCCAGCCGGTTGACCCCCTGGGCGACATCCTGGAGAGCGCCCGCGCCGCCGATCTGGCGGGTCCCGCCCTCGACCAGCGCAACGCCAGCCACCCCCTAACCGCCAGCGACCTCACCTTGTTCCGCCAGTCGATCGAACAGGCGCGGCGGGGCGACGTTTCCGGCGCGCGGAACAGCATCGGCGGGATCGGTGATTCGCTGGCGAGGCGCGCGGCCACCTGGGTGCTGGTCGACAGCAACGCCGATTCGCTGGGCTTCTACGAGGTGGACGCGGCCCGCCGGGACCTGGCCGATTGGCCCCGCGCCGGGCGTCGCCAGGCCGCGGCCGAGCGGCTCCTGGAAGGCGCCGGCAAGCCTCCGCAGCAGGTTATCGACTGGTTCGCGGGCGCGCCGCCGGCCACGGCCCAGGGCGCGATGGCGCTCGCCCAGGCCTACCGCAATCTCGGCCGGCCCGCCGAGGCTACCACCCTGATCCGCCGCTGGTGGCGCGACAAGACCTTCGAGGCCGAGGTCCAGCGGACCATGCTGGCCCGCTTCGGCGACGTGCTCACCGTCGAGGACCACGCCCGCCGCGCCGATATCCTGCTCTACGGCTCGCAAGGCCCCGCGGCGCGCGAGATGGTGGCGATGCTCAGCGCCGACGAGCAGCGGGTGGCGCTGGCCCGGATGGCCTTCCGCGCCGACGCCGGCAACGCCAACGACCTCGCAGCCGCCCTGCCCGCCGAGGCCTCCACCAGCCCGGGCCTGGCCTTCGAGCGCGCCGCATACCTGCGCCGCCGGGGCCTGGACAACCTGGCGCTGGGCCAGCTGCAGTATTTCCCGAAGGAAGTGGTCACCCCCGAGCAGGGCGACCGCATCTGGGACGAGCGCCACCGGCTGGTGCTGTCGTCGCTGCGCAACGGCGACGCCCGCAGCGCCTACGCCGCGGCCGCTGATTCGGGGCTGACCAGCGGCTCGGACGCCGCCGACGCGGAATTCTACGCGGGCTGGATCGCGCTGACCCGCCTGAACGATCCCGAGCGCGCGGCGCGCCATTTCGCGGCGCTGGAACGGATCGGCTCCTCGCCGATCACCAAGGGCCGGGCGCTCTATTGGCAGGGCCGCGCGGCCGAGGCGCGCAAGGACCAGGCCGCCGCCGAGGACTTCTATCGCCGCGCCGCTCAGCACTACACGACCTTCTACGGCCAGCTCGCCGGCGAGAAGATCGGCCAGCGCCTGACCCTGGTCTCCGACCCGGTGATCACGCCCGAGGCCCGCCTGCGCTTCGAAGCCCGCCCGCCGGTGGCCGCCGCGCGCCTCTTCTACGACAACGGCCAGCGCGAACTCTTCAAGGTGTTCGCGCTCAACCTCGACGACACCCTGCCGACGCTGGAGGACGAGGCGCTGCTCGTCGACATGGTGCGCGGATATGGCGACCAGGACACCTCCATGAAGGTGGCCCGCGGCGCGGCCCAGCGCGGCTTCATCCTGCCGCAGCGGGCCTACCCGTTCCGAAATCCGCCGCCGGTGTCGAACGCGCCGGAGCCGTCTCTGGTGCTCGGCATCACCCGCCAGGAGAGCGGCTTCGACCCGATGGTGCGCTCCGGCGTGGGCGCGCGGGGCATGATGCAGCTGATGCCGACCACGGCGGCGGTCGTCGCCCGCAAGAACGGCATGGGCTATTCGCCCGCCATGCTGGACGAGCCGGACTACAACATGCGCCTGGGCTCCAGCTACCTGGGCGGGCTGGTGGACCAGTTCTCAGGCTCCTACGTCATGGCGGTGGCGGGCTACAACGCCGGTCCCGGCCGGCCTGTGCAGTGGTCGTCGTTCTGCGGCGACCCGCGCGGCGGCGCCACCGATCCGCTGGATTTCATCGAGTGCATCCCGTTTTCGGAGACCCGCAACTACGTCATGCGGGTGCTGGAGGGCATGCAGGTCTATCGCGCCAAGCTGAACGGCGGATCGGCGACCATCACGCTCTCCAACGACCTGCGGCGCGGTGGCTACAGCTACCAGGGTCCACCGCCGTCGGTGGCGTCGAATGGCCAGCCGGGGACGTAGGCGTCAGGTCCTGGGCGTCTTGCGCCAGGAAGCGATGAAGAGCGCGGCCCATAGCGCGTCGAAAGCGGCGAACAGCAGCATGTTTCCGGGCAGGCGGTGGAGCGCGTAGAGCCAGCCGAGCGCCACGACGAAGCTGAGCTTCTCGACCATGGCCGCCGGCATCGCCGGGCGCATCCGGACCGGGTCGCGGCCGATGACCACGAACAGGATCTGGCAGGCGATCGCCGTCCCGATGAAGCCGTAATAGTATTCCGGGTGGGTCAGGCCGGGCGCGGCCATCGTCTCCAGGAAATAGAGCGGCGGCAGGCTGATGAAGCCGTAGAGCGCCGCGGCGTAGAACGACCACTTCGCGAATTTCATCGAACCGCCCCCCTTCAGTGCAGCCTGCGCCGCCTGACCGCGAGCATGGGGCCAAGCTCGGTCTCGCGCAAACCGCCATCGAGGCCGAAGGCGGCGGCCAGGACATCTGGGCTGAGCGCGTCGGCTGGCGGACCGTCGGCGACCACACGCCCCGCCAGCAGAACCACGATGCGGTCGCAGGCCCGCGCGGCCAGGCCCAGGTCGTGCAGGGTCAGCACGACGCTTGCCCCGCGCTCGGCCTCCTCGCGGAACAGCTCCAGCGCCAGGAGCTGGGCGTCGGGGTCGAGGCCGGCGGCCGGCTCGTCGGCCACGACCAGCGGGGCGCGGGCGGCCAGCAGGCGGGCCAGCAGCGCCCTGCCCCGCTCGCCGCCGGACATGTCGAGGACGCCCCGGTCCTGCAGGCCCGCGAGGCCCACGCGGACCAGCGCGGCGCGGGCGAGAGCCTCGGCCTCGCGCGGCGGTCGGCTGAAGGCGCCGAGACTCGCCACCCGCCAGGCCGGCAGGTTCCAGCCGACGCGGCGCTCCTGCGGCAGGTAGGCGGCGAGCGCGGCGCGCTCGGCGTCGGACATGGCCGCCACGTCCCGGCCGGACAGCAGCGACGAGCCCACCTTGAGGTGGGCCAGGCCCAGGGCCGCGCGCAGCAGGGTGGTCTTGCCGGCCCCGTTGGCCCCGACCACACCCACGACCTCGCCCGGCCGCGCGACCAGGCTGGCGTCGGCCAGGACGACGGCGGAGCCCCTTGCGACCGTGGCGTTCCGGAGGTCCAGGACCGGCGTCATCCGCGCCAGTTCCGCGCCGCGCGCCAGGCGATCAGGGCGAACAGCGGCGCACCGAAGAGCGCGGTGACGACGCCCAGCTTGAGCTCCAGGTCGGTGGGGATCACGCGCGCGGCCAGGTCGGCGGCGACCAGCAGGCCCGCGCCCGCGAAGGCCGACGGCAGCAGCACCCGGCCGGGATCGGCGCCGGCGGCGGATCGGACCAGGTGTGGGGCGGCCAGACCCACGAAACCCACGATGCCGGCCATGGCCACGGCGGCGCCGGTGAGCAGGGACGCGCCGGCGACGGCGGCCGCCCTCAGCCTGGCCATCGGCAGGCCTGAGAGCTGGGCGGTCTCCTCCCCAAGGCTCAGCATGACCAGGCCCCGCGCCGCATAGGCGCAGAGCGCCGCGCCTACGCCCATGGGGACAAGCTCGCGGCCAATGTCGGACCAGTCGCGGTTGGCCACCGACCCCAGCAGCCACGCGAACACCTCGGCGAGCGTCACCGGCGAGGGTGAGAAGTTGAACACCAGCGAGGTCAGCGCGCCGGCGAAGGCGGCCAGCGCCACGCCGAACAGGATCAGGGTCTCCGGCTCGCGGAAGCGGGCGGCCAGGAAGGTCAGCAGGATCCCGGCGACCACGGCGGCGGCCAGCGCCGAGCCCTCCACCGCCCCCGGGACGGCGGCCAGGCCGAGCGAGATGGCGAGCGCCGCCCCAAGGCCCGCGCCGCCCGAGACCCCCAGCACGCCCGGATCGGCCAGCGGGTTGCGCAACAGCCCCTGCATCACCGCCCCGGCCAGCCCCAGCGCAGCCCCGACCACCGCGGCGGCCACGGTGCGCGGCGCGCGGATGGTCCAGAGGATCTCGCCTGGCCCGGAACCCGGGCTGTGCAGCGCCTCGCGGATCTGGGCGTGGGTCAGGGCCGTCTCGCCCAGCAGCAGGCCCGCGGCCAATAGCGCGAGCAGGATCACCGCCAGCAGGAGGTTGAGCGCCAGCGACTTCATCGCGGCGCCTTGGCGGCCAGCAGCTCGGCGGCCTCGGCGGCGCCCCAGTCGGGACACCCCAGCATGCCGCCCGGCAGGCTGGCCACGGCGCGCTCGCGGACCACGCGCTTCAGCACCTGGTGGCGGCCGGGGCCCCAGCTGTCGCCGGCCAACTGGAAGGTGTCGAAGAAGCCCAGGACCACGGTCTGGGGCGGACGGAGCGCCATCTCCTCCAGCGACACCGTCTGGTAGCCGGTGCGGGTCTCGGCGTTGGACATGCCCGCCGCGCGCAGGACCGCGTCCACCAGGGTGCCGGACCCGGCGGTGACGCCGCTGGGGGTGAGGTAGAGCCCGTTCCTGCCGCCCCAGGCGCCGGCCGATCGCGCGAGCCGCGCGTCCATCACGGCGATCAGGCGCTCGCCCGCCGCCTGGCGGCCGAGCGCCTGGGCCACCTGACGGATGTTACGACGGACGTCGTCGAATCCCCTCGCCTCGCCAAGGGTGACCACGCGAACGCCGCGCTTCTGGAGGGCCCGGACCATGCGGTCGTCGCCGCCCCAGTGGCGCACCACCAGGTCCGGCCGCGCCGCCAGGGCGGATTCGAGGTCCACGCGCCGTAGCGGCAGGCCGTGGGCCTGGGCGCGCAGGCGGGAATCGGCGTCGTCGGCCCGGCTGGAGAGGCCGACGATGGCCTCGCGTGGGCTGAGCGCCAGGACGAACTGATCGGCGCACTGGTCGAAGGAGAGGACCCTCGGCGAGGCCTGGGCGCCCGTCGCCAGGGCGAGCGCCAGGGCGAGCGCGGGGCCGAACGGCCTCAGTCGACCACCAGGCCGTTCAGCACGCCATCGAGGGTCACCCGAATCAGCTCCTCGCGGTCGGCCCAGGCGAAGTTGGGACGCGCGGCCAGGAGCGCCACCACGCCGTGGCAGGACATCCACATCGCCTGGGCCGCCGTGTCGGCCGTACCCGTCCGCAGCCGCCCGGCGGCGGCGATCTCGCGCACGGCGTTGCAGAAAATCACGTAGCATTGGGTGCTCAGGTCGACCGTGTCCTCCGGCCATAGACTCGCCGATAGCGGACGGGGCGCGGTATAGACAAGCTGATAGGCGTTGGGGTGCTCAAGGCCCCAGCGCATATAGGCCTCCAGCATCATCTTCACCCGGACCACGGCGTCGAGCGGGCGGGCGGCGAATTCGCGGTTGCGCTCCAGCAGCAGGCGGAAGGTGCGCTCGCAAATCTCCAGCAGGATAGCATCCTTGTCGGGGAAGTGCATGTAGAGCGCGGTGGAAGACACGCCCACCTCGTCGGCGATCTTGCGGATCGTCGCGCCCTCATAGCCCTGGGCGATGAAGATGCGCTCGGCGACCTCCAGGATCTCGGCGCGCCGAAGGTGTCCGTCGCCCTTGGCCTTGCGGGCGGAGCGGCGCGCGGTGGTGGCGGGTGCTGCCGTCAAGATCAGGTTTCCCCCACGTCGCTTGGTGGCGGCAACGGGAGCCCAATTCTGTAACTGTGACAAGCCCCGCCCGGGGATCGGCTGGGGATTCAATGGAGAGCGGAGTGGACGCCGCGTCGGGCGCGCCCTAATGCGCGGACATGGACGCAACCGAACCCAGGGTCGCCGACGCGCCGGGCGTGATGCGCACGCAAGGCTGGGCCGACTATGCCCTGCTGGACAGCGGCGGCGGGCGCAAGCTGGAGCGCTATGGCCGCTTCACCGTGGTGCGGCCCGAGCCGCAGTGCCTGTGGGCGCCGCGATTGCCGCCGGAGGTCTGGGATAGGGCCGACGCCGTGTTCGACCCGGCGGGCGACGAGGACGAAGGCCGCTGGCGGTTCCGGGCCGCGCCCGTGGACACCTGGCCGCTGGCCTGGGGCGAGGTGAAGTTCAAGGGGCGCTTCACCGCCTTCCGGCACCTGGCCTTCTTCCCGGAGCAGGCGGCGAACTGGGCCTGGCTGCGGGACGCCGTGCGCGGCGCGGGCCAGCCCAGGGTGCTCAACCTCTTCGGCTATACCGGCGTGGCCAGCCTGGTCATGGCTGAGGCCGGCGCGGCGGTGACCCACGTGGACGCCTCGAAGAAGGCCGTGGGCTGGGCGCGGGAGAACGCCGAGCTATCGGGCCTGGCCGACCGGCCGATCCGCTGGATCACCGAGGACGCCCGCAAATACGTCCAGCGCGAGGCCCGCCGAGGTTCGCGCTACGAGGGGATCATCCTCGATCCGCCGAAGTACGGCCGGGGCCCAGGCGGCGAGGTCTGGCGACTGTTCGACGACCTACCTGAACTTGCCGGCCTATGCGCCGAACTTCTTTCGGAAAACGCCGCCTTCCTGGTGCTGAACGCCTATGCCGAGCGGATCTCCGGCGCGGCGCTCTCGGGGCTGTTGGCGGAGAAGCTGGCGAACCGGGGCGGGCGCATCGAATGGGGCGAGCTGTCCCTGGTCCAGGACGGTGGACAGCGGCAGGTGGGGATGAGTTTCTACGCCCGGTGGTCGCCGTGAGCGTCCACACGATCACCTCGCTGTCGAATGCGACGGTGAAGGCGGTCCGCGCGCTGCACCTGCGCAAGGAACGCGACGGGACGGGCCTGTTCGTAGCCGAGGGCCTGAAGACCGTCATCGAGGGCGTCGACACCGGCCATGCGCCTAAGATCGTGCTGTACGGGGCGGACGCCGCCGGCCATCCGCTGCTGCAGCGGGCGGTGGAGGCGACGCGCGCGGGCCGAGGTCAGGTCATCGAGGTGACGCAGGACATCCTCGCCAAGGTCTCGCGGCGCGACAACCCGCAGGCCGTGGTGGGCGTCTTCGAACAGGTCTTCCAGCCCCTGGAGACGGTCGAGCCGCAGGCCGCGCCCTGCTGGGTGGCGCTGCACCGGGTGCGCGACCCGGGCAACCTGGGGACCATCGTCCGCACCGCCGACGCCGCCGGCTGCGGGGGAGTGATCCTGGTGGGCGAATGCTGCGATCCCTATTCGGTGGAGGCGGTGCGCGCGACCATGGGCTCGATCTTCGCGGTTCCCCTGATCAAGGCCGACGAGGCCCGGTTCGCGGCCTGGCGGGGGGCCTGGCCGGGCTCGGTGGTGGGCACGCTGCTATCGGCCCGGACCGCCCACAGTGAAGCCGCCTACGCCCGGCCGACCCTGATCCTCATGGGCAACGAACAGCAGGGCCTGCCGCCCGAGATGGCCGAACTCTGCGACGTCAACGTCAAGATCCCCATGCGCGGCCGCGCCGACAGCCTGAACCTGTCAGTGGCCACGGGTGTGATGATCTACGCGGCGACGGCGTAAGAGGCCGCTCGCTCCAATCCATTCATCCCCCGCATTGCGAGGGAGGATTTTTGCATTCACGTCCCGCGCGGCTTGGCGCGGGCGGTGGGGGCGGCGGTCGAGGGGTCTTCGGGCCACACGTGCTTGGGGTAGCGGCCGCGCATGTCGGAGCGGACATCCTTCCAGGAGCCTTTCCAGAACCCCGGCAGGTCCTTGGTGGTCTGGATCGGCTTGTGGCCCGGCGAGAGCAGCGAGAAGGTGAGCGGGACGCCGGCGGCGGCGGGGTGGCTGGTGAGGCCGAAGACCTCCTGCACGCGCACCTCGACGCGGGGACCGCCCTCGGCGGCGTAGTCGATGGCGAAGCTGTTGCCCGTGGGGGCGGTCCAGCGGGCCGGCGCCTCGGCGTCGAGGCGGCGCTGGACGTCCCAGGGAATGAGGGCGCGGAGCGCGGCTTCCAGGGCGTCGGGCTTGAGGGCCGCGAGGCTGCGGACGCCTGGCAGCAATGCGCCGAGCCAATCGTCAAGGCGCGCCGCTAGGCCCGCGTCGGAGAGGTCGGGCCAGGCGAGATCGCGCTGGCGAAGAAAGGCGATCCGGCGACGCAGGGTCTGGGCGGAGAGGCCCCAGGGCAGGACACCGATGCCCTCGGCCTGGACGCGGTCCAGCAGGGCCTTGGCGATCAGTGCCGGATCCGGGTTATCATCGACGGACTCTCGGACGACGATGCGTCCGAGGCGAGTCAGCTGAAGGCTGCGCAGCCGCCCTGCCCCGCTCTCCTCCAGGTGGTCCTCGGTCTCCAGTTGGCCCGCAAATGCTGAGAGAAGTTCCGCCTCGTCCAGGGGCGCGGCCAGCAGGATGCGGTCGCGGCGATCGCCGCCGCCCAGCTCTGCCACAGCCAGCCAGGTCTCGCGGGCCAGAGCGTCGGTGGGCTCAAGGAAAGCGCCTCGCCCGCCGACCAGCTGGAATTCGCCCCGCGGACCACGAGCCCGGGCGATTCGCTCGGGATAGGCGAAGGCGAGCAACAGGCCGTCGGACAGGGGCTCGCCCTTTCCGGCGCCTCCTGCGGCGCGCGCCCAGCGATCGGCAAGCGCATTGGCGTCACGGGCGCGCGGCCCCCGGTCGCGGCCGAAGGCGTCCAGACGATGGCGCAGGTCGACGTCGCGGCCGCCGAGGTTGCGCTCGGTGACGAGGGCGGCGATGCGGGCGGCGCGCGGGGCCTGGCCGGTCTCGCCGGCCCTCAGGACCATGTGGGCCAGGCGTGGCGGCAGCGGGACCTCGGCCAGCGCGCGGCCGTGGGCGGTGAGCACGCCGTCGGGATTGAGCGCCTCCAGGCGGGTGAGCAGGGCGCGGGCCTCGGCGAAGGCGGCAGCGGGGGGCGGATCGAGGAACGCCAGGCTCGCGGCGTCCCTGGCGCCCCAGCGGGCGAGGTCGAGGGCCAGGCCCGAGAGGTCGGCGTCGAGGATCTCGGGATCGGCGTAGGCCGGCAGCGCCCGGGTCTCGGCCTCGTCCCACAGGCGGTAGCAGACGCCAGGCTCGGTGCGTCCGGCCCGGCCGCGCCGCTGGTCGGCGGCGGCGCGGGAGACGCGGACGGTGGCCAGCCGCGTCAGGCCGCTGGCCGGATCGAAGCGGGGCACGCGGGCCAGGCCGGCGTCGACCACCACGCGGACACCCTCGATGGTCAGGCTGGTTTCGGCGATGGAGGTGGCCAGCACCACCTTGCGCGCGCCGGCCGGCGCGCCGGCGATAGCGCGGTCCTGTTCGCGCGGGTCGAGCGCGCCGTAGAGCGGGGCGATCTCGACGTTCGGGCGGGCGCGCTCGACCAGCCGTTCCGCGGTGCGCAGGATCTCGCCCTGGCCCGGCAGGAAGACGAGGACGCCGCCGGTCTCCTCGGCCAGGGCGCGTTTGACGGCGCGGACCACACGGTCCTCCAGGCGCAGGCGCTCGTCACGGCCGAGATAGTGGGTGACCACCGGATGAGCCCGGCCGTGACTCTCGATGACCGGAGCATCGGCCAGCAGCCGGGCGACCGCCGCGCCGTCCAGCGTCGCCGACATGACCAACAGGCGCAGGTCCTCGCGAAGCAAGTCTTGTGCGTCCCGGGCCAGCGCCAGGCCCAGGTCGGCGTCCAGGCTGCGTTCGTGGAACTCGTCGAAGATCACGCAGGCGACGCCCCGGAGCTCCGGGTCGGCAAGGATCTGGCGGCTGAAGACGCCCTCGGTCACGACCTCGATGCGGGTGGCGGCCGAGACGCGAGACTGCAGGCGTACGCGATAGCCGACGGTCTGGCCGACCGGCTCGCCCAGGCTCCTGGACATCCGTTCGGCCGCGGCGCGGGCGGCCAGCCTGCGGGGCTCCAGAACGATGATCCTGCCCCGCCCCACCCACGGCTCGGCCAGGAGCTCCAGAGGCACGACCGTGGTCTTGCCGGCCCCCGGCGGGGCCACCAGGACGGCAGCCGTGCGCTGGGCCAGCGCCGCCTTCAATCGCGGCAGGATGTCGTGGACGGGCAGCATGCCAGGCAGGCTTAGCCGCGCCCGCCGGCCGGGTCACGCAACCGCGTTGCCGAAGGGCGCGGCGCTCTCTAACGTCCGGGCCGAGACTTAACCGGCCGGCGCGACCGCCGGCTCAGGGGGACCAGCTTCATGAGCGCAGACGCCGCACCGCGCGGGCACAGGCTCTTCATCCGGAAATCCATCGAACAGGTGCAGCGGGAATCGCAGACCCACCGGCTGAAGCGCACCCTGGGCGCCTGGAACCTGGTGCTGCTGGGGATCGGCTGCATCATCGGGGCCGGGATCTATGTGATGACCGGCAACGCGGCGGCCAATTTCGCCGGCCCGGCGGTGATGCTCTCCTTCGTGGTGGCCTTCTTCGCCTGCGTGTTTGCGGGGCTCTGCTACGCCGAGCTGGCGTCGACCATGCCGGTGGCGGGCTCGGCCTACACCTACAGCTACACGACGCTGGGCGAGCTGTTCGCCTGGGTGATGGGGTGGCTGCTGGTGCTCGAATACGGTGTCGCGGCCTCGACGGTGGCGGCCGGCTGGTCGGGCAATGTGGTGAGCCTGCTGGCCAACTTCGGCCTGGCGATACCGCCGGACCTCACGACCTCCTTCATCAAGGCGGTGCAGAGCCCGGGCGGACTCACCTTCGTGGCCAGCGGCGGCTTCAACCTGCTGGGCGCGCTGGGTATCCTGGGAGTCACCGGTCTGCTGGTGCTGGGCGTCTCGGAGTCCGCTTCGGTGAACAATGTCATCGTGTTCATCAAGGTGGGCGTGCTGCTGCTGTTCATCGGCTTCGGCATCGGCTTCATCAATGTCGACAACTGGCATCCCTTCATCCCGCCCAACGAAGGCGGGTTCAAATACGGGGTGCCCGGCGTGTTCCGCGCGGCCTCGGTGATCTTCTTCGCCTATGTGGGCTTCGAGGCGGTCTCGACGGCCGCGGCGGAGGCCAAGAACCCGCAGAAGGACATCCCCGTCGGCATCCTCGGATCGCTGGGCGTCTGCACGGTGATCTACATGGCGGTGGCCGCGGTGCTGACCGGCGTCGTGCCGTTCCGCGAGCTGGGCGTCGCCGCGCCCATCGCGCTCGCCGTCGACCGGATGGGCGTGGGCTGGTTCCAGATCCTGATCAAGGTCGGCGCCGTGGCCGGCCTCACCTCGGTGATGCTGATCCTCACCTACGGCCAGACGCGGGTGTTCTACGCCATGGCCCGCGACGGCCTCCTGCCGCGCTTCTTCTCGACCCTGCACGAGAAATTCCGGACGCCGTGGATCGGCACCCTGGTGCTGGGGTGCGTCATCGCGCTGGCCGCCGCGATGCTGCCGATCGAGATTCTCGGCGACCTGGTCAGCCTGGGCACGGCCACGGCCTTCGCCATCGTCTGCATCAGTGTGATGCGCCTGCGCAAGACGCACCCGAACCTGGAGCGGCCGTTCACTGCCCCCTTCGGGGTTGTCACGCCGATCCTGGGCATCTTCTTCGCCCTGGTGATGATCGCGCCGCTGCTGCTCGACATGGTGCAGAAGGCCACGCACGGCGACCCGATCCCGGCCTCGCTGCTGGGCGGCTACCTGGTGCTGGGGGCGCTGATCTACGCGGGCTACGGCTACCGCAACTCGCGGATGGGCCAGGGCCTGGCCCAGATCGACGACGACCAGGGCGCCGGTCCCGGACCCGAACAGGCCATCGCCAAGGGTATCGGCGACGGTCACGCCTGATCAGCCAAAGTTCTTGATCAGGCAGCGTCGAACCGGCTGATCTCGAGCCCGGAGCCAACCGGAACGGGGATGCTGGTCATCTTCGGCATGGCGCGGACGGCGGCCTGGTACTTGGCGGCCTCGACCGGATCGGGCTGGCGCATGTTGTCGGCGACGATGACCGCGCCCGGGTTGAGCTTGGGATAGAAGGCCTCCAGGCAGGGGACGTAGAGGTCCTTCCAGAGGTCGACGAGCACGAAGTCGACGCCATGCGGCAGGTCGCGGATCATCTGCACCGCGTCGCCGACCCGGAAGTCGACATGGTCGGCCAGGCCCGCCTTCACCGACATCTCGCGGGCGTAGTTCGCCTTGTAGTCGGCCTTCTCCATGGTGATCAGCCGCCCGCCGCTGGCCCTGGCCGCCTCGGCCAGCCAGATCCCCGAATAGCCATAGGAGGTGCCGAGCTCGAGGATCGTCGGCGCCGTCATGCCCCTGGCCAGGATGTTGATCAGCCGCCCGGTCTCCGGCCCCACGGCCAGCAGGACCTGATCGCGCACCTCGTCGAAACTGGCCTGGCCGTCGCGCGCCGCCTTCATCTTCCGCATGTCATCAGCCATGCGCGCGTCGTAGATCGCGAGCACATCGGCGATCGCCTGGTCCATCGTGAGGCCTCCTCGTTCCGCGTTGCGGCGAAGCCTGACATGGAAGATCGGCTCCATCCAGGCGCGGCCCCTTCCCTTTCCCGAGCCGAAACACGATCATGGAGCCGATGAACGCGCCGACGCCCCCGCTCCCGATCCGCGCCGTGGTGGCGCCGGTGACACCGCTGCAGCAGAACTGCACCATCGTCTGGTGCGCCAGGACCCTGAAGGCCGCGATCATCGATCCCGGCGGCGAGGTCCCCCGCCTGCTGGAGGCGCTGCAGGAACACGGCCTCACCCTGGAGAAGATCTGGATCACCCACGGCCACCTGGACCATGCCGGCGGCGCGGCCGAACTGCAGGCGGCCACCGGGGTCCCCATCGAGGGTCCGCATCCGGACGACGCCTTCTGGATCGACCAGATCGACGCCCAGGGCGCGACCTGGGGCATGCCGGAGGCGCGTGGCTTCACCCCGGACCGGTGGCTGCGGGACGGCGACACGGTCACGCTCGGCGAGACGGAATTCGAGGTCTACCACTGCCCGGGCCATACGCCGGGCCATGTGATATTCTTCCACCGCCAGGCGCAGCTGGCCCAAGTGGGCGATGTGCTGTTCCAGGGCTCCATCGGTCGGACCGATTTCCCGCGCAGCAACCACGCCGACCTGATCACCGCCATCACCACCCGGCTCTGGCCGCTCGGGGACGGCGTGCGATTCGTGCCGGGGCATGGGCCGATGTCGAGTTTCGGCCAGGAACGGCGGACCAATCCGTTCGTCGCCGACACGATCCTGGCCAAGCGGTGATTTCAAGCGTGCAATCCGACGGTTACGCGGCGAGTCCAAGTTCCCGGACATGGAGCTATCGATCGACATGAGCACCGCGGGCGCCCGCATCCTGATGGTCGATGACGACCCGGGCATCCGCGACCTGGTCTCGGACTTCCTGGGCAAGCACGGCTATCGGGTGGAAACCGCCGGCGACGCCTCCGAGATGGAGAGCGCGCTGGAGCGCGGCCCCGTCGACCTGATCGTGCTGGACGTCATGCTGCCCGGTGAGGACGGCCTGGCGATCTGCCGGCGGCTGGCCACCGGCGAAGGTGGTCCCTCGATCATCATGCTCTCGGCCATGGGCGAGGACACCGACCGGATCGTGGGCCTGGAGCTGGGCGCCGACGACTACCTGGCCAAGCCCTGCAATCCGCGTGAACTGCTGGCCCGGGTGCGCGCCGTGCTGCGCCGGGCCGAGCAGCGCACCGCCTCGGGCGTCAGCGCCGGCTGTGAGTTCGCCGGCTGGCGCCTCGACCTGGTTCGCCGAGAACTGCGCTCGCCACAGGGGGTGGTGGTGAACCTCTCGTCCGGCGAATTCGGCCTGCTCAGGGCCTTCGTGGAGCGGCCGCAGCGGGTCCTCACGCGCGACCAGTTGCTGGAATTCGCCCGTGGCCCCGACTCCGACGCCTTCGACCGCGCCATAGACGTGCAGATCAGCCGCCTTCGGCGTAAGCTGGACGATGGCGGCGGCGGCCACGAACTGATCCGCACGATCCGCAACGAGGGCTATATGTTCACGGCCAAGGTCAAACGCTCGTGACGCTTCCCCTCCAGGCCGCGATCGGGAGGCCAGCGGGATGAGCACCGCCCGGCGGCCGAGCGCATCGCTGTTTGTCCAGCTGCTGAAGCTGACGGGCCTGACGCTGGTGGCCGGCAACGTCATCAGTCTGCTGCTGATCTTCAACCTGCCCCCGCCCGCACCCGACTTCTATCGCCTGACCGAGATCGAGCAGGCGTTCCGAGGGGGCGCGCAAACCTTCACCGAGCGCCAGCCCCTGCAGGCCAAGCAGAGTGACCGGCCCCCCGGTCCGGCCATGGAAGGCCGGCAGGCGCCGCGCATCCGCGCGCGCATAGCGCAGGACATCGGTGTTCCCATCCAGAACATCGTCATCGCCACCGATCCTGGTCCCTACGCCGACCGTCGCGCTTTCCGGACCCTCCATGAGCGCATCGCCCGCGAAGGCGTGCAGGAGGAACATTTCCTGGTGGCGCCCTTCGAGGTCGGGGTGCGGCGGGCCGACGGCCGCTGGACGATCGTGCGGCCGCAGGCGGCCTTCGGACTCAGCCCGTGGCAGGAGCGGCTGGTGCTGTGGTTCGTGCTGACGGTCCTGGCGATGGCGCCGGTCACCTATATCTTCGCCCGCCGGCTGGCCGCGCCCATCCGCCTGTTCGCCGACGCCGCGGAGCGGCTGGGCCGCGATCCACGCGCCGAGCCGCTTGAGCTGACAGGACCAGCGGGCCCGGCCGAGGTTGGCGTCGCGGTGAAGGCGTTCAACGACATGCAGGAGCGCCTGCGCCGCTATGTCGAGGACCGCACGGCGATGGTGGCCGCGATCGCCCACGACCTGCGCACGCCGCTGACCCGCCTGCGTTTCCGAATCGAGAACCTGCCCGACGAACAGCACACCAAGATGTGCGCCGACATCGACCAGATGGAGGAGATGATCGCCGCCGCGCTCACCTTCGTGCGCGACGCCAGCCGGCCGGGCGAGCGCACCCCGCTGGAGCTCTCGTCCCTGCTGGAAAGCCTGTGCGACGAGATGGCCGAGACCGGAGCCGCCACCGAGGTGGAGTCCGGCGAGAAGGTGGTGCTTGACGGCGACCCGATGGCCCTGCGGCGGCTGTTCTCCAACCTGCTGGAGAACGCCGTGAAGTTCGGCGGCCGGGCGCGCACGCGGGTGTTCCGGGACGCCACCAACGCCTTCGTCGAGATCGAGGACGACGGCCCCGGCATCCCGGCCTCGGACCGCGAGCGGGTGTTCGAACCCTTCTATCGGCGCGAGCCGTCCCGCAGCCGCCAGACCGGCGGCATCGGCCTGGGTCTGGCCGTGGTCCGCTCCATCGCGCGCGGCCACGGCGGCGACGTCGATCTGGTGAACCGCGTCGGCGGCGGGCTGACGGCCCGGGTCCAGCTTCCCCTTTAGGATATTGCGCGCCCGCAAGAGTCCGGCCGGACCGTGAAATCACGGCGCAACGCCGTTCGTTGAGAAGCTTGACCGCAGAACCAGAGGCCGGACCCGAGAATGAGCCAGAAACCGACGACCCGGCGACCGTTTCCCCTATCGCGGCCGTTGATGGTTGCGCTGGGCGTGGTCGCCATGATCGTGGTGGCCGTAGTCGCCTGCCAGATGCGGCCAAAGCCCGTGAAGGACCCCTATCGAACGGCCAGCGTCGAACGGGGCGCGATCACCAAGACGGTCTCGGCCTCGGGCTCGCTGCAGGCGCTGATCACGGTCGATGTCGGCTCCCAGATCTCCGGCCAGCTGCAGCAGGTCCTGGTGGATTTCAACGACGAGGTCAGGAAGGGCCAGGTGATGGCGACCCTCGATCCCCAGACCTACCAGACCCGCGTCGCCTCCAGCCAGGCGGACGTGCAGGCGGGCGCGGCCGCCCTCGCCCAGGCCCAGGCCCAGGTCGCCAACGCCAGGGCCGACTACGACCGCAAGAAGACGCTGGTCGCCCAGGGGATCTATTCGCCCTCGGTGCTCGACGCCGCCACCGCCGCCTATCGGGTGGCCCAGGCCAACGTCGCGTCCGCCCAGGCCCGCATCGCCCAGTCCCGCGCGGCGCTGCGCAGCCAGCAGGTGGACCTTGCCCGCACCACCATCGTGGCGCCCATCGCCGGCATCGTCGTCGACCGCAAGGTGCAGCCGGGCAACACCGTGGCCGCCAGCCTGCAGGCCCCGGTGCTGTTCACCATCGCCCAGGACCTCTCCAAGGTGCAGGTGAAGATCAGCGTCGACGAGGCCGACGTCGGCCAGGTGCGGGAAGGCCAGACGATGCGCTTCACGGTGGACGCCTACCCCGACGACACCTTCGAGGGCGTGGTGACCCAGGTCCGCAAGCAGCCGACCACCGAGCAGAACGTGGTCGCCTACACCGTGATCGCCGAGGCGGACAATCCCCACTCGAAGCTCCTGCCCGGGATGACCGCCAACGCCGATATCGTCATCGAGACGCACCCCAACGTCCTGAAGGCGCCGGCGGCGGCCCTGCGCTGGACCCCGCCACCTGAGAAGGGCCAGGCTGCGGTCGGCGGCGGCTTCGGCGGCGGCGGGTTTGGCGGCGGGCCGGGCTTCGGCGGCGGGCCGCCACGCACCCAGCCCGGCGGCCAGCGCGCCGGCGGCATGGCGAACATCGTCGATCAACTGGACCTCGAGGCCGCGCAGAAGACGGCCTGGCAGGCTATCGAGGCCGAGCAGCGACCCAAGATGATGGCCGCCTTCGCCGCGTCCGGCGGCGACCGCAGCCAGGTCCGTCAGGCCATGCGCAAGATCAGCGAAGAATCCTTCGCCAGACTCGAGCCCCTGCTGAAGCCGGCGCAGAAGACCAAGCTGGCGGCGCTGCGCGCCACCCTGGCCCAGGGCGCCAGCGGCGGCATGAAGGGCGGCGTGGTCTACACCCTCGACGCTGACGGCAAGCCCAAGCCCGTGGCGGTGCGCGTCGGCGCCAGCGACGGGACCAGCACCGAGATCGTGGGGCCCCTGAAGCCCGGCGACCAGGTGATCACCGGCGGCGGCCCCAAGCCCAAGCTCCAGGCGCGCGCCGGCTTCGGCGGACCGCCCGGCGGCGGCGCGGCCGGCGGCGGAGCCCAGACGAGGGCCGGCCGTTAGGCGCCCGCCATGATCGAATTCGAGGACCTGAGAAAGGTCTACATCATGGGCGAGGAGGAGGTCGCGGCCCTGGCCGGGGTTTCGCTGCGCATCGCGCGGGGCGAGCATGTGGCGGTGATCGGGCCCTCGGGCTCGGGCAAGTCGTCGCTGATGAACATCCTGGGCGGGCTGGACCGGCCGACCGGCGGGACCTACCGCTTCGACGGGGAGGATGTCGGCCACTTCGACGACGACCAGCTGGCCGACTTCCGCCGCCGTCGGATCGGCTTCGTCTTCCAGTCCTTCCAGCTGCTCCCCCGGCTGACGGCGCTGCAGAACGTGGAGCTGCCGATGATCTACGCGGGCGTGCCCCGGCCTGAACGGCGGGATCGGGCCGCGGCCCTCCTGGAGCGCGTGGGGCTTGGACCCCGCAAGGGCCACCGGCCGACCCAGCTCTCCGGCGGCCAGCAACAGCGGGTGGCGATCGCCCGCTCGCTGGCCAACAGGCCCGACCTGCTGCTGGCCGACGAACCCACCGGCGCGCTCGACACACACACCGGCCAGGAGGTGCTGGCGCTGTTCCGCGAGCTGAACGCCGAGGGGCTCACCCTGGTGCTGGTGACCCACGACCAGGGCGTCGCCGGCCAGGCGCACCGGCGCGTCTCGTTCCTCGACGGGCTGATCGTCTCGGACGACCACGGCGGAGCGGCGGCATGAGACTGTGGGAACTGGTCCGGTTCGCGGTGGGCGCGATCATCGCCCACCCGATGCGCAGCGTGCTGACCTCGCTGGGGGTGGTGATCGGCGTCGCCGCCGTGGTGATGATGACCTCCATCGGCCTGGGCGCGTCCAAGCGGGTGACGGACACCATCGCGGGTCTGGGCTCGAACCTGATCATCGTCTCGCCGAACTTCCAGCGCGGCGGCGGCTTCGTCAGCGGCGGCGGCGGCCAGGGGTTGAGCCTGCGGGATTCGGACGCCGAGGCGATCGCCAAGCAGGTGGAGGATGTGGTGGCCGTGGCGCCGGTGGTCCGCGGCCAGGCCCAGCTGGCCGCCGAGGGGGCCAACTGGAACACCCGCATCGAAGGCGTTACCCCGGCCTATCTGGACGCCCGCGACCTGACCCTCTCGTCCGGCAGGATGTTCGACGAGCGCGAGGCCCGCCAGGGCCGCAAGGTGCTGGTGGTCGGCGCCACGGTGGCCCGCGAGCTGTGGGGCGAGGTCGACCCGCTCGGCCGGCGCGTGCGGGTGCGCAGCGTGCCCTTCGAGGTGATCGGCGTGCTAGCGTCCAAGGGCCAGTCGGGCTTTGGCCAGGACCAGGACGATGTGGTGCTGGGCCCGATCGGGGCCGTGCGCTCGCGGATCACCGGGCGGCGGACCCGCGCCGACGCGGTGCAGACCATCTATGTGAAGGCCTCCGACGCCGACAGCCTGGACCGTGTTCAGGAAGATGTGACCAACCTGATCCGCGACCAGCATCGGATCAAGGCCGGCGACGACGACGATTTCGCGACCCAGAACATGGCCTCCATCCTCCAGGCCAGTCAGGCGGCGATCGGCACCTTCACGGTCCTGCTGGCGGCCGTGGCGGGGGTGTCGCTGGTGGTCGGCGGGGTCGGCATCATGAACATCATGCTGGTGGCGGTGACCGAACGGACCCGCGAGATCGGCCTGCGCATGGCGGTGGGCGCAAGGCGGGCCGACATCCTGATCCAGTTCGCCGTCGAGGCGGTGGCGCTTTCGCTGGTGGGCGGGCTGATCGGACTGACGATCGGCGTTCTGGGCGCCATCGGCATCGCCAAACTAGGATCCTGGCCGGCCGCGGTGCCCGCCTGGGCTGGCCCACTGGCCCTGGGATTTTCGATGCTCGTGGGCCTGGTGTTCGGGGCCTATCCGTCCTGGCGGGCGGCGCGCCTGGATCCGATCGAAGCGCTGAGGCGCGAATAGGTCGCACCCTTTTCTACGCAACCTTGACTGGGCCTCGTTGGTTAGTCCCGCGAAACGCCCACTCGAGGAGTAGAAAAAATGCCGAGCGTCGAGACAGACAAGCCCCGCGCCCGTCGAGGATTCGCCGCCATGAATCCCGAGCGTCGCCGCGAGATCGCCCGCAAGGGCGGCGCAAGCGTTCCGAGCGAGAAACGCTCCTTCGCCAAGGACCGCGACCTGGCCGCCGCGGCCGGGCGCAAGGGCGGTGAAGCCAGCCGGGGCGGCGGCCGTTCGCGCGGCCGCGAGACCTAAGCCGCTCTAAGGACCACCAATGCGAAGGCGGGCTGGTCGCTGACGAAGGACTCTTCCAGCGTCCAGCCCGCCGCGCCCGCCAGCGCTTCGAAGCCTTCCACCGTGAACTTGTAGGAATTCTCGGTGTGCAGGGTCTCACCCTGAGCGAACCGGAACATCCGCCCGGCGACGGTCACCGACTGGGACCGCAGGCTCTCCAGATGCATTTCCATGCGGCTCTCCTCGGCGTTCCAGCGCGCGCGATGAGCAAAGCCCTCGAGGTCGAAGTCGCCGCCAAGCTCGCGGTTGATGCGCACGAGCAGGTTGCGGTTAAAGGCGCCGGTGACGCCGAGCGCATCGTCATAGGCGGCCACCAGCACCTCCTGGGGCTTCACCAGGTCGATCCCGACGATGAAGTGCGCGTCGTCGCCTAGCAGGCGCCGGGCGCCCTCCAGGAATCCCCGGGCCTCGGCCGGCGTGAAGTTGCCGATGGTCGAGCCGGGGAAGAATCCGGTGACCGGACGCCCGCGCGCAGCGGAAGGCAGTGTGAAGGCGCGCGTGAAATCCTCGACCAGGGGCGCCACCACCAGCTTTGGATAGTCGCGGCGCAGCGAAGCCGCCGCCTCGTCCAGGGCCGCGCGGCTGATGTCGATGGGGACGTAGACCGATATCTGCGGCGCCGCGTCCAGCAGGATCCGTGTCTTCAGGCTGGCGCCGCTGCCGAATTCCACCAGCGCCGCGCCAGGCTCGATCTTGCCGGCGACCCCCGCGACGGACCGGCGCAGCAGGGCCAGCTCGGTGCGGGTCGGATAATATTCCGCGAGTTCGCAGATGGCCTCGAACAGGCGCGAACCTTCCGCGTCATAGAAGTATTTCGGGGGAATGGATTTTTGCGGCCGGGCCAGACCCGCCAGGACGTCATCGGCGAAATCGGCGGTGAGCGCGCCATGGCCGGCGACGTTGCGGGCCAGCCGGACGCCCGAGAACATCCAGCGCTGGTCCGGGTAGAAGAAATTGCGGTAGCTCGCCCGCACGTGGCCAGTGGGCGTGACGCAGGCGCCGCCGCGCAGCACGAACTGCCCGGCCATGAACTTGCCGTTGTACTCGCCGACCGCCCCGGCCGCCGGCCGAAATCCGGGATAGGGCGAATAGGCGCTGCGGGTCCATTCCCACAGGTCGCCGATCATCTGGCGAAGCCCCGCGCCAGGCGGCGGCGCGGCGGGTTCGAGTCGGCCGGAACCCAGGCAGGAGCCCTGCAGAGGAAGGCCGTCGGCGGCATGTTCCCACTCGGCCTCGGTGGGGAGGCGCGCGCCGGCCCAGGTCGCGTAGGCGTCAGCCTCGTAGAAGCTGACGTGGCTCACCGGCTGGGCGGGATCGACAGGGCGCGGGCCACGCAGGCCCATGGCCGACCACCCCGCCCCCTCCTCCTGCCAATATTGCGGCGCGCGCCAGCCCTGCTCCTGGGCCTTGGCCCAGCCTTCGGAGAGCCAAAGCTCGGGCCGCCGATAGCCGCCGTCGGCCATGAAGGCCTGCCATTCCGCGTTGGTCACCAGCCGGTCCGCCAGTTCGAACGGCTCCAGCCAGACCTTGTGGCGCGGCGTCTCGTTGTCGAAGGCGAACCCCTGGCCGTCGTGCCCGATCTCCACCAGGCCGCCGTCGAAGCCCAGGTAGCGGACGGGCTCCGGCGGCGGGGCGGCGGGATGGGTTCTGGGTGGCGCGTAGGCCGGCTGCAGCGGCGACTGGGCGAAGAGGTGCAGGATATCCATCAGGATCAGTTCCTGATGCTGTTCCTCGTGGGCCAATCCCAGCTCCAGCAGGTCGGCGAAATCCCCGGCCCCGTCGGCCAGGAGCCGGCCCATGGCTTCGTCCACGTGCCGCCGGTAGGCGATGACGTCGTCGAGGGAGGGGCGCGTCAGCAATCCCCGCTCCGGCCGGGGCTGCCGCGGGCCGACGGCTTCATAGTACGAGTTGAACAGGTAGCCGAACCGGGGGTCGAACGCCTTGTAACCCGCCAGCCGGGACCCGATCAGGAAGGTCTCGAAGAACCAGGTCGTGTGGGCCAGATGCCATTTGGTGGGGCTGGCGTCCGGCATGGACTGGGCGAGCTGGTCCTCGGCGGTGAGCGAACGGGTCAGCGCCTCGCTGCCCTGGCGGACGGCCAAGTAGCGCTCGTAGGGCGGGCGGCTGGCGATCACAGCCGGCTTGGCTAGCCCTGGAGGGTTTTCCGACCGGCTCATGCACATCCCCTTGGCGTGGTCCCGTTGGACACGGGCCCCGACGCGAATGCACAGCTAAGCACTCGCACCGTCCGCGCCAACGCCATGCGGCTCATGGAGTTCCGCATTCCGCGATGTTTTGCCGCGGCGAGGCGCCGGAACGGAAGGAAAGCGCCGACGTTTTCCCGGCCTCTGGAGGAGCCTTTCAACTGTCCCAGGCAAGGGACGATTGAGGATGCGATGTCCGCGACGTCCAGTTGGCGCGACGATATCGTCGGCCTGATCCCGGCGTTGCGGGCTTTCGCCTGGTCGCTCTGCCACAACGGCGCCGACGCCGACGACCTGGTCCAGGACACCTTGATCAAGGCGTTGAGCCACCGCGACAGGTTCGAGCCGGGCACCAATCTGCGGGCCTGGATGTTCACGATCCTGCGGAACACCTACTACAGTCAGATATTGCGCCGCCGCCGCGAGGTGCGCGACGAGGCCGGTGAGTATGCTGGCGCGCTGTCGACGCCCGCGACCCAGGACTGGAGCGTGGCGATGCGCGCCTTCCGGGCGGCGCTGCGCAAGCTGCCCGACCAACACCGCGAAGCCCTGATCCTGGTGGGCGCGGCCGGGCTTTCCTACGAGGAGGCCGCCGAGATCTGCGGCTGCGCGCTCGGCACCATCAAGAGCCGGGTGAACCGCGCGCGGGCGCGTCTACTGAAGCTGATGGACGCCGAAGACCCCGCCGACGTGATGGCGACGGACAATGGCGCGGCCGGCGGCTGGGTCCGCGACATCCGCATCTCCCGTTGACCCGACCCTCATGCAGCGGCGACGCTGGCGGATGAACGCCAACGACCAGCCCCAACCGGGCGGCCCGCGCCGCGCCCTCCTTGGATGGATCTTCAGCGCGGCCGTGATCCTGGCCACGGCGCCCGTGCTGGTGTTCTACGCCGGGCGGCTGGTCGATCCCCTGCCCCTGTACGCCTTCGACGAGGGAACCTACCTCGCCCGCGCCCTGCATGGCGCGGCGCTGGCGGCCGATCCGACCCTGGATCCGGGCGTAGGCTCGGTGACCAACTCGGCCTATTTCGCGGTCCTGCGGGCGGTGGCCGGCCTCGCCGGACCGGGCCTGCCCTGGATCCGCGCCGCCAGCCTCGCGGCCTATCTCGGCGGGATTGGTCTGACCTGGGCCTGCGTGCGTCGAGGCCTGTCGGCCGGCGCGGCCTGGAGCGTGCTGCTCCTGGCGCTACTGTTCCCCAACTGGCGCTTCGTGCTCAGCGCCCTGCCCGAGGGCTGGTACGTGGGCGGGCTTGGGCTGGTGGTCTTCGCCACGGACCGGCTCTACGCTCGCCGGCCGGTCGTCCACGCGTTGCTGGCTGGCGTGCTCGCGGCGGTGCTGACGCTGATCAAGCCGCAGGGGCTCGCGATGGCGGCCGCCCTGGCCGCCCTTCCCCTCATCGAGGCGATGCTTGGCGAGCAGAGGATCGGCCTCGCCGCCGCTCGGCTGGGCGTCCTGCTGCCCACCTATTTCGGCGCCGGCTGGCTTATCCAGACCCTTGCGCACCAGCCGATGCCCGGACCGCTGGTGTTCTTCGAGGCCCCCTTGTATTCCGGCCTGCTCGCCGGGCGGCCGGCGCGAGACGCCATCGGCCTGACCCTGACCACGCTTGCGGGCCTGGCGAGCCTGATGGCGGTGCTGGCCGGGGTTCCGATCCTCGCCGGGCTTGGCGCTCGTTTCTCCCGCTGGCGCGCGCGCGCCAGCCCGCCGACCGAGGGACCGGAACGCGCCTTCCTGCTGGTGCTGCTCAGTCTCGTGGCGACACTGGCCATGGTCGCGGCGTTCACCTTCAGGGCCAGCGCCTATGAGAGCGAGCAGGGGCGGCTGCTGGGCCGCTACGTGGAGTTCTTCGCGCCGTTGCTGTGGCTGACCGCCGCGCCGTTCGTGGGGCTGGCGCGGGGCTGGCGCCGGCCGGTGGCGGCCTGCGCCGTCGTGCTGGCCGGCCTGGCGGGGCTGCTGGCGGTCTTTCGGGCCGGCGTGGTGCTGTTTCCCTGGGATTCGGCGGCGCTGACGGCCTTCTTCCGGTCTGACCCGCGACGCTTCGCCCTGGCCGCGCCCCTGCCCTATCGCGCGCTGGCGGTCGCGGCCACCTTCGCCGTGGGGCTGGCGATGCTGGCCAGGGCGCCGATGGCGCGGGCCTGGCAGGCCTATGTCCTGGCGCTCGCGCTTCTGTCCACGGCGGCCGACCGGCTCTGGGTCGACGCGGCGGGCCCGGGCCGACGCGACCTCGCCCACGACCTTTCACGGGCGCAGGCGATCCTGGCCGCGCGCCAGGGACCCGTCCTGGCCATCACCGACGACCCCAACATCGACAGGATCGTCTTCCTGCGGTTCGCGGGGCATCCCCACATGCTGTTGGCGGCGCCGGGCGAACATGTCCTCGGCTGGCAGGCCGCTCCCTACGCCACCGTGCTGGCGCAGGGTGACCATCCGATTGTCGGGGCGGCGTGGCGGCCACTCTATCGGGGCCGGCAAATCTCGGTCTTCGCCGCCCCGGGAACCTAGGCTATCGATATCGCCCGCAGATCACGGAAGCGCACCATGCATCACCCCGAGAGCCTTGGCCTCGTCGCCTACCCGGCCGCGCGCTGATGGCGCTCACCGGGAACGGTCGCACCGCCGACCACGCCATCGACCGACAGTTCCTGGATCGCTGGTCGCCCAGGGCCTTCGGCGCAGAGGCGATCCCCGACGAGACCCTGATGAGCATCTTCGAGGCGGCGCGTTGGGCGCCTTCCTGCTTCAACGCCCAGCCCTGGCGGTTTGTCTACGCCCGGCGCGACACGGCGCACTGGCCGACCCTGTTCAACCTGCTGATCCCCGGCAACCAGTTATGGGCCCAGAACGCCTCTGTGCTGGCGGTGGCGGTCTCCAAGACGATCCTGGAGATTCCCGGCGGCGACCCCGTCCCCGCCCATAGCCATTCCTACGATTCAGGGGCGGCGTGGATGAGCCTGGCGCTGCAGGCGCACAAGCTCGGCTGGGCCGCCCACGGCATGATGGGATTCGACGTGGAGAAGGCGCGCGTCGACCTGCATGTCCCCGACCACCACAGGGTCGAGGCCGCGCTGGCCATAGGCCGGCCCGCCCCCGCCGACACCTTGCCCGAGAAGCTGGCCGCCCGGGAAATTCCCAGCGGCCGCAATCCCCTGGCGGACATGATTCTCGAAGGCGGATTCCCGAAATCCTAGGAAAATTAATTCGTTAGATCTCCCCTTGGTCCATTCGAACGCGCATCATTCGGAGCAGTTGGGCCGGGGGTCCGCCCCACGCGCTCCCAAAAAGGTTCACAAACGCCTGATTCAACCTACACACGAGGAGGGTCGCTCTCGCCGTTCCATGTGCTAGCGTCAAAATTACATAAGTCCGGTCACGCAGTCCTGCGGCCGGGCTTGCGGGCTGTCAGAGAGGGTTCGGGTATGCGTCGCTTAGGTTTTGCAGTTGCCTCGCTGGTCCTGTTTTCAGGCGCTTCCGCCTACGCGCAGGTGACCAATGTCACCGCCGATTCCGGGACCCAGGTTGTGTTCTCACCGCCCACCGTGGGAACCTTTCTCCCGCCCCCTCCGCCCGTGCTCCCGGGCGCCGGCACCCAGACCGCGCCGGGCGGCGGCAGCGGCGTGACCTACAATTCCTTCGTCACCGGCGTGGAGGCCTCCTCCCCGACCATCACCTTCGAGGCGGCCAACACCGGCTCCGGCGGCTACGTGAGCACGGTCTCCCACACCAATGTGACGATCGACTTCAACAACACCACCGGCCAGTCGGTCGACTTCCATTCGACCATCACGCCGGCAGCGCTCGGCTTCTACCTCGCCGACACCAACCCGGGTTGCGTCTATACGGGCTGCACCGAGACCAGCTCGGCCTTCCGCCTGCAGGACCTGGCGCCCAGCACCGGCACCAGCCTGGGCATCGTCGGGTTCAATTTCAGCATTTCCGACGGCAACGCTGACCCAGGTTCCTCGCTCTACCAGCTCTCCGGCTCGTTGAGCCTGGCCCACAACGCCGACGGCTTCTTCGTCGACGACCAGTTGGGCAGCTACGGCGACGGGCCGTTCTCGCCCGGATATGGCGCGCGCGGCAGCCTCGTCAATTTCCGCGAGGATTCGCCTTTCGGCAGCCTGACCGAACTGATCTACCAGTGGGATGAGACATCGATTCAGCTCTCCCTCGCCTCCGGCATCACGCAGCTCGTCTACTCCATGACGGTGTACAGCCAGGTGACCGCCGACTGCCTGGGCGACACCGGCTCGACCTGCCTGATCGGTTTCTCCGGCTTCGGCGACCCGGTGGGCCGCGGCGGCGGGGTCAGCCTGACGGCCTTCAACCGGGGCACGCGGTTCGATCATGGCTCTGGAGACGGCAGCGTCATCAACGGGCTGAACTTCTCGCCCGAGACGTTCGACCGGCCGCAGTTCGCCAACGGGATTCTGACGTTCGAGGCCTCGAACGTTCCCGAACCGGCGACCTGGATCTCGATGATCCTCGGCTTCGGCCTGCTCGGTGCGGCTCTGCGGCGTCGGCGCGTCCTCGCCCCTGCCTGACGGACGATGCCGGACGACCCGCAACAGCCGGGCCGACCGGGCAGCGCCTACGCCTATCGCGCCTTCATCAGCTACAGCCATCGCGACAAGGACTTCGCGATGCGGCTGCACCGCACGCTGGAGTCCTATCGGATTCCGGCTAAGCTGGTCGGCACGACCACGCCCATAGGGGTCGTGCCGAGGCGGCTTTCGCCGATCTTCCGGGATCGCGAGGAGCTGCCGGCCTCCCCTGACCTCGGCGCCGAGCTTAGCGCCGCGATCCGCGGCTCGATGTTCCTGGTGGTCATCTGCTCGCCGGGCGCGGCCAAGTCGCGCTGGGTCGAGCAGGAGATCCTGCAGTTCAAACGCGTCCACGGCGACAGCCGCGTGCTGTCGCTGATCATCGGCGGCACCCCGAACGCCGCCGACACGCCGGGCCGCGAGGCCGATGAATGCTTCCCCCGCGCCCTGAAGTTCCGCCTGGGCGCCGACGGGGAACTGTCGGATGTCCCGGCCGAACCGATCGCGGCGGACGCCCGCCAGCACGCCGACGGCAAGCGCCTCGCGCAGCTGAAGCTGATGGCGGGCCTCACCGGCCTGAAGGTCGACCAGCTCGTCCAGCGCGAGACCCAGCGGCGGATGCAGCGGCTGATGGCGCTGACCACCGGGGCCACGATCGGCATGGTGTTCACCGGCGGCCTGGCCTTCTACGCCAACGCCCGGCGGATCGAAGCCAACCAGCAGCGCGAGATCGCCCAGAAGGAAGCCGCCGCCGCCAAGGCCGCCTCCGACTATCTCGTGGGCACCTTCGAACTCTCCAATCCGGCGACCGAGAACCCACGCACGATCACGGCGCTGACCATCCTGGGCCGCAGCGCCGAGCGGGCGCGGACCGAGCTTTCCGACCAGCCGGCCATCCAGGCCCGGCTGCTGGCCACGCTGGGCCGGGCCTACAACAACCTGGGGCTCTTGAATGAGTCGCGGACCGCCTTCGAGCGCTCCCTGCCCGGCATCCAGAAGGCGGGGTCCGACGGCGCCGAGGCCATGTCGGTGCTGGCCACGACCTACGCCAAGCAGGGTTCGCTGGACAAGGCGCTGGCGACGGTCAGGCGGGCCGAGGCGCTGCTCGGCCCGGACCTCAGCAAGAACACCGCCCTGCGGGCTCAGACCGCGCTCGCGGAAGGGCGCATCCTGACCTCCACGTCCGACGTGAAGGGCGGCGTCGCCGCCTTCGACCGGGCGCTGGCCTTCTACCGCGCCACCGAAAACCCGCCGCCGGCGGCCATGGCGACGGTGTTGAACAATCGAGGACTGCTGCTCTCCGACGACGGCCAGTTCGCCGCCGCCGAGGTCTCCCTCAGCCAGTCCCTGGCGCTCTACCGCAAGGCGCTGGGCGACAACCACCTGTCGACCGGCCAGGCCTGGTTCGCCCTGGCGCAGAACTCGTTCAACGCCGGCAAGGTCCCGCTGGCCGAGATGCAGATCGCCAATGCGCTCAGGATCGAGCGCGGCGTGCTGGAAAAGGACAATCCGATCCTGGCGGACACGCTCTCGATGCAGGGCCAGATCCTGCAGGGCGCCGGCAAGCTGCCCGAGGGCGAGCGCGCCCTGACCGAGGCGGTGGCCATCTACCGCAAGGCCTTCGGCGGCCCGCACTACCTGATCGGCATCGCCGAGGTCTATCTGGGCCTGATCGAGTCGGAGGGCGGCAAGACGGAGGCCGCGCTCGCCACCCTGGCCGACGCCCGGCACAACTACGATGTCGGCTATGGCAAGGTGCACGCCAACCACGGCGATCTGCTGGTGAATCGCGCCAAGGTGCTGGCCCGGGCGGGCCGAATGACCGAGGCGCACAGAGACTGCGCCGCGGGACTCGTCATCCTTCGCGACACCCTGGGGGCGGCGTCGAACTTCACGAAGTCGATGGCCCAGACCTGCCAGACCCTGGCCCCGCCCAAGGGCGCGAAGTTCGAGATCGTCGCGCGCTGACGATCAGGCCGACGACGATGAAGCCTGCCGGCTGAGGCTGTAGAGCGGGTAGACGCCATAGCCCTTTGCCAGCGCCATCCGTCCCACGTAGTTGCACACGAAGTTGTTCTCCGGCTCCATCTCCAGCACGGCGGCGAACGGTTCGGTGCAGTAGACGCTGCCGTTGGGCGTGATGGGCTCGATGCGCGCGGTGCGGGAGACCTCGGTGCCGTAGTAGGTGTTGCGTCCGCTGACGGGATCGTGCCCCACGTAGGTGGGTCCATAATGCAGGGCGACGCGCATGGCGGTGCCGACGGGAACCCCAAGGGCGTGGCAGTCGACCTCCTCGAACTGGGCGCAAAGGTCGAGCGCGGCGCCGGCGGCGGAACTGGCGTCGTCGAAGACCACATAGAGCGCATCGCCCCAGGTGTTGCCCTGGCGGATCTTGCCCACATAGGTCTCCAGCATCTTGGCGGCGCGGCCCATGACCTCGCCCCAGAACAACGGCAGGACGCGCTCGTCCAGGTTGGCGAATCCGGGATAGTCCGAGAACATCAGGCCGTAGGTCCCGCGCTTCACATTGGACGGCGGCGGCGGCGGCGGCATGCGCGGCCGGATCAGCGGCGGGGCGGCGACCACCGCCGTCCGCCCGCCGGCGGCGCGCCAGGCTTCCAGGTCGGTCCCCGTCAGGGTGGCCGCGCCCCGGTCCTCGAGGATGGCCAGCTGGATGGCTTCGCTGTGCAGGTGCCGGGCCCGCAGCCTGGCCATGCCCATGGTCACGGTGGAGCCGTAGGCGAACTGCTCGAACTCACCGATGTAGCTCATCCGGCTAGCGAAGGTCAGCGAGGCGGCGCGCGCCTTGCAGGCCTCGTAGCGGCGCACCCAGCCCTCGCCGGCCGGGGCCACCGATTGCTCGATGAAGTCGGCCTCGCTGAAGGGCAGCACGACGTGCAGCTCGGCGCCGGCCTCGAGCAACTGCTCGGCGATCAGGATGTCGCTGCCGGCCGCCAGCGCGCCGAAGGCGAATCCCACGTGCTCGCGGGCGATCAGGGCCCGCACCTGCAGGGCCAGCGCCGCCTCCAGTCCGGGGCCGCCCACGAAGATGTTGCCGCAGAACATCGCCACCCTGGGCGGGCGGATGATGTCCAGCAGGCGCTCCACGGCCTCGGAGGCGCCGATCGCCGCGGCCAGCCGCTGCAGCTGCAGCACCGTGGTGGAGCGCGCGCCCACGTCGGCGCCGGGCGCCTCGATGGCCTGGGCGAGCGCGGCCCTGGCGCCTTCCAGGTCGTCCAGGATCAGGCGCGCCTCGGCCAGGGTGGCGTAGGAGAAATAGTCCGACTCCTCCTTGGGCGGCGCCAGGCGCAGGACGGCGTTGGCCAGCCGCACAGCCATGCCGTCGCGGCCGGCGATGCGGGCCAGGGTCGCCGCGTTGATGCCCGGATAGCTCGAGCGGCTGTGGCGATAGGCCCTAGCGTAGAGAAGGCAGGCCTCCAGCAGTTTTTCCCTGTCGGGCCGCGGGCCGGTGAAGGCCTGGTCCTTGAGCAGCCGCGCCTTCAGGGACAGGACATCGACGTCGTCGAGCCGGTCGAGCTGATAGTCCGTGTACAGCGCCAGGCCGCGCTCGGTGTCGCCGAGGCGCGCCCGGGTCAGCACCTCGAGATAGTCCAACCCGCCATGGCCGAGCTCGCGGGCCTGCATCACCTCGTCGAAGGCGGTCAGCAGGTCGCCACGCGCCAGCGCCGCGCGGATGGAGTTCACGACTTCGTCCTTGACCGCCACTTTACTCGGAAGGCCCCCCGGCCCAATTCCCCACCACGGCTACTCCCGATAGGGCCGGCCAACCCCTAACGTAATTCCCGACAGCCTTACAAACCGGTGTCGTCGGCGCCGACCCGTGCGCGCCCGACAAGAGGCTCGTCGTCCCCGGCGGTACGATACCGTGAAAAAGCAAGAACGCACCACCGCCAGCGCGGCGCGCGGTCAGGCGCATTGGTGATGGCTGATGCGGCGCATCCGGTCCGATCGGCTTCTGGCCCGTTCCCGCAATGCGTGGCGCGAGCGGGATGGCGGTGACGCAGGGATTCGAACCCTGGATACGCTTTCACGTATGACGATTTAGCAAACCGTTGCCTTCAGCCACTCGGCCACGTCACCCACTGTTTTTGTTCGGGTTTGCTCCCGATCCGGGCGGGAGACGGATGCGGCCCCGATCCGGCGCCGCAGGCCTCGTCCCGCAAGGCCGCTCGTCATAACGGAAGGGATAGGCCGGGGCAACGCCGTGAAGGCGTTTCAGGCGCGCAGCCTTCGCGTCGGACGCCGCGCGGTGGGGGCTGGGACCAGGTCCTTCAGCCGTGTGCGAGCCACTCGCGGGCCTGGCGCTGGGCTTCGGCGACGTCCTCGGAGGCCATCTCCTCGGAGAGTTCCTTGCGATAGACCTTGGCCTCGATCGAACCGCGCATGGCGGCCAGGTTGAACAGCATGTGGGCCGAGACGTAGTCCAGCGGCGCGCCGCCCTGGCCGGTCGAGTAGAGCAGACCCAGGCGGAAGAGCTCGTCGCCGGTGGCGTCCAGGTTCGGCAACGGCAGGCTTTGGTTGGCGACTTCCATTTGCGGAAGCATGAGCTTTGTCCCTGTTGAGGCCGGCTGGTTTCCGTTCTGGAGCCCACGATCCGGCTGTCTAGAACGCCAAGGAACAACTTCCACGCTGAACACATGGTTAAGCCCGCTGTTGTCTGGCCTTCATCTTGGAACCTGCGTCGTTTTGGCGCGCGCCGGCCCGCGGGCCAGCGGAAGTCAGGATCTGCGGGCCCATTGGGCAGGCGCCCACGCGATCGGGTGTTCAGGCCCAGTTCAGGCATCCATGCGATGTTGCCCATCGACCGAGGACGCATTTTTGAGGAACACTGGCGAGATGAGACGCCTGATCCCCGCGCTGGCAGCCCTCGTCCTGGCCGGAACCCTGGCCACGGGCGGCGCGGCGCTGGCCAAGGACCATGGCGACGGCGAGGGCCGCGGCCATGCTCGCGGGAGCGAACGCTATGAGCGCAACGAGCGCTATGAGCGCCGTGGCGAAGGCCGCGAGGGCGCCGGACGCTGGTCGCGCGGCGCCGACGGCCGCTGGCGCGACGGCGGCTCGCCGCGTTACGACGGCGGCCCGCCCGCGATCATCTATGAGCCCCCGGTGCGCCGGGGCGGCTATGCGCCCCGCGACTACCGCGAGGGCGCGGTGGGCGACTATGGCCGCTATCGCCTGCGCCCGCCGCCGCCCGGCTACATGTGGGTGCGCACCGGCCAGGGCTACGCCATGGTCTCCACCCGCACCGGCCAGGTCTTCGACGTCGTCCCCTACTGACGAGGGAATCAGCCGCCAAGCTTGGCGCGCAGCATCCCGTTGATGACCCCCGGGTTGGCCTTGCCGCCGGTGGCCTTCATCACCTGGCCCACGAACCAGCCGATGGCCTGCGGCTTTTCCTTCACCTGCGCGGCCTGGCCCGGGTTGTCGGCGATCAGCTTGTCGATGATCGCCTCCAGCTCGCCGGTGTCGGACACCTGCCGCAGCCCCTGCTTCTCGACGATCGCGCCGGCCGCGCCCTCGCCCGCCCACATGCGCTCGAAGACGTCCTTGGCGATCTTCGAGGAGATCACCCCTTCCTCGATCAGCTGCACCAGCTCGGCGATACCGGCCGGCTTGATCGGGCTGTCCTCGATCGCGAAGCCACCGGCGGTGAGGCGCGCGGCCAGGTCGTTGGTGACCCAGTTGGCGGTCAGCTTGGCGTCACGGCCCTTGGCTGCCTCTTCGTAGAAATCCGCCCTCGCCTGCTCGGTGATCAGCACCTGGGCGTCGTAGGCCGTCAGGCCGTACTGCGCCTGCAGCCGCGCCTTCTTGGCGTCCGGCAGTTCCGGCAGGGTCGCCTCGATGGCCTTCACCCACGCCGGATCGAGATCCAGCGGCAGCAGGTCCGGATCGGGGAAGTAGCGGTAGTCGTGCGCCTCTTCCTTGGAGCGCATCGAGCGCGTCTCGCCCTTGGTCGGGTCGAAGAGCCGGGTCTCCTGGCTGATCGAGCCCCCCTCTTCGAGAATCTCAATCTGCCGGCGCGCCTCATATTCGATGGCCTGCTGGATGTAGCGGTAGGAATTGACGTTCTTGATCTCGCAGCGCGTGCCCAGGTGGCTGAAGCTGCCGGTCTCGCGGTACTTCTCGTAGGCGCCGGGGCGGCAGACCGAGACATTGACGTCGGCCCGCAGGTTGCCCTTCTCCATGTCGCCGTCGGAGGTGCCCAGGTAGACGAGAATCGTCCTGAGCTTCTTCACATAGGCTGCGGCTTCCTCGGCGCTGCGCATGTCCGGCATGGAGACGATCTCCATCAGCGCCGTGCCCGCGCGGTTGAGGTCGATGTAGGTCGCGCCCGGGTCCTGGTCGTGCAGCGACTTGCCGGCGTCCTGCTCCAGGTGCAGGCGCTCGATGCGGACCATGAAGGTCGAGCCGTCGTCATGCTCGACGATCACCTCGCCCTCGCCGACGATCGGGTGCTTGTACTGGCTGATCTGGTAGCCCTGCGGCAGGTCCGGATAGAAGTAGTTCTTCCGGTCGAAGTGGCTCTTCAGGTTGATCTGGGCCTTCAGGCCAAGGCCCGTCTTCACCGCCTGCTCGACGCAATGGCCGTTGATGACGGGCAGCATGCCGGGCATGGCCGCATCGACCAGGCTCACCTGCTCATTGGGGCCCGCGCCGAAGCCGACGGCGGCCCCGCTGAACAGCTTGGCGTTGGAGGCGACCTGGGCATGGACCTCCAGCCCCAGCACGATTTCCCAGGGGCCGGTGCGGCCCTCGATCACTTTGCTCTTCTCAGTCATGTCGCCTCAGTAGCGCTGCAAACGGCCAAGAGAAAGCGCGACGCGAGCTTGATCTTGCGCGCGGGGCAAATCCGCGCTCAAAAAAGGCGCGCCTCGCTCGGACAGGGTCGGCATGCCGTCGTCCTTTCCAGTTTGTAACTTGCGTCGCACCCCGCAGTCGCACTCATGCTTCGCGGGCACATCTCTCGGGGAAGGAACCATCATGAAGATTCAATTCGTCGCGGGCCTCGCGGCTCTCGCGACCCTCGCCGCCGTTCCGGCGCTGGCCCAGGCTCCCGCCACCGCGCCGGCCATGGCCGCCGCCGGCAAGCTTTCGGTCGAAACCACGCCGATCGGCGACATCTGGGCCAATCCAAAGGGCAAGGAAATCCTGATCAAGGAAGCCCCGATGCTCGAACAGTACGCGGACCAGATCAAGGGCATGACGTTGGCCCAGCTGGCCCCGATGAGCCAGGGCGCGATCGACGACGCCAAGCTGAAGTCCATCCAGACCCAGCTCGACGCGATCAAGTAGCACCGGACGACCGGACTTATCGAAGCGCCGCCATCCCGCTCGGGGTGGCGGCGTTTTTCGTTCGGCTCCGGCCGTCACCACCACTTCGCGGGCTTGGCGCGGAAGTCGGCCGCCTTCTCCAGCGCCCCGCCCAGCGAGAACAGCGTGCCCTCGTCCAGCGCCCGGCCGATCAGCTGCAGGCCGAGCGGCAGGCCCGAGGCGTCGAGGCCGGCGGGAATGCTCATGCCCGGCAGGCCGGCCAGGTTCACCGTCACCGTGAAGATGTCGTTCAGGTACATGGCCACCGGGTCGTCGGACTTCTGGCCGAGCTGGAACGCCGCCGACGGCGCGGTGGGGGTGAGCAGCGCATCGACCTTCTGGAAGGCCTGGTCGAAGTCGTCGGCGATGCGTCGGCGGACCTTCAGCGCCTTGAGGTAATAGGCATCGTAATAGCCGGCCGAGAGCACATAGGTGCCGATCAGGATGCGGCGTCTGACCTCTTCCCCGAAGCCCTCGGCGCGGGACTTCTCGTAGGTGTCGGTGAGGTTCGCGCCCTCGACGCGCAGGCCGTAGCGCATGCCGTCATAGCGGGCTAGGTTCGAGGAGGCCTCGGCCGGGGCCACGATGTAGTAGGCCGGCAGCGCGTATTTGGTGTGCGGCAGGCTGACCTCGACGATCTCGCAGCCGGCCTCCATCAGCCAGGCGATGCCCTGCTCCCAGAGCGCGTCGATCTCCGGCGGCATGCTGTCAACGCGGTATTCCTTGGGCACGCCAACGCGCAGGCCCTTCACCGATTTGCCGACGAAGCTCGCGAAGTCAGGGGTGTCGACCGGCAGGCTGGTGGAATCCTTGGGGTCGTGTCCCGACATGGAGGTGAGCAGGATCGCGGCGTCCTCGACGGTCCGCGCCATGGGGCCGGCCTGGTCCAGGGACGAGGCGAAGGCCACGATCCCCCAGCGCGAACAGCGCCCGTAGGTGGGCTTGATCCCGACCGTGCCGGTGAACGACGCCGGCTGGCGGATCGAGCCGCCGGTGTCGGTGGCCGTGGCCCCCAGGCAGAGCTCCGCCGCCACCGCCGTCGCCGAGCCGCCCGAGGAGCCGCCGGGGGTCAGGAGCGCGTTGCCGCCCGTCTGGCGCCAGGGATTGACCACCGGCCCCCAGGCCGAGGTCTCGTTGGACGAGCCCATGGCGAACTCGTCCATGTTGAGCTTGCCCAGCATCACCGCTCCGTCACGCCAGAGGTTGGCGGTGACGGTGGATTCGTAGGTGGGGGTGAACTCGCCGATGATCTTCGAGCCGGCGGTTGAGCGCACACCCTTGGTGCAGAACAGGTCCTTGATCCCCAGCGGGGCGCCGTCCAGGGGCCCCGCGTCGCCCGATGCGCGACGGGCGTCCGAAGCCTTGGCCATGTCGATGGCCTGCTCGGGCGTCTCCAGCACATAGGCGTTGAGCGTGCGGGCGGCTTCCACGGCCGCAACGTGGGCCCTGGTGATCTCCTCCGACGAAAAAGCCTTGGACGTCAGGCCGTCCAGCGCGGCCTTCAGCGTGAGCGCGGTGAGTTCGGACATCTACTCGACCACCTTCGGCACCACGAAGAAATTGCCGGCGCGGCGCGGGGCGTTGGACAGCACCACCTCCGGGTCGCCGCCCTCGGTGACCACGTCGGCGCGCATGGGCGTCGGAACCTGGACGACGGAGGTCATCGGCTCGACCCCGTCGGTGTCGACCTCGTTGAGTTGCTCGATCCAGTTCATGATGCCGTTCAGCTCGCCCGCGAGCTTCTCCAGCGTCTCTTCCGGCTGGGCCAGTCTCGCCAGCCTGGCGACCTTGCGCACGGTCGCCGCATCGATGGCCATCGGGCCCTCCTACGTCTGAGCGCGTGGGTTAGCCGTGCGAGGGGCGCCTTTGCAAGCTAAGGGTGGCTAATGCCCGTCGTCGATCTCCTGGACCTGCCCGCCGCCCTGCCCCCGAACGCGCCCGTCGTCGGCCTGGATCTTGGCGAGAAGACCATCGGGGTGGCGGTATCGGACGCCACGCGGATGGTGGCGAGCCCGCTGGAGCTGATCCGCAAGGTCAAGTTCACTGATGACGCCAACGCCCTGTTCAAACTGATGGAAAGCCGGGGCGCGGGTGGCATCGTCGTCGGCCTGCCGGTGAACATGGACGGGAGCGAGGGGCCGCGCTGCCAGTCCAGCCGGGCGTTCGCCCGCAACATCCTGCGCCTTCGCGACCTCCCCATCGCCTTCTGGGACGAGCGGATGAGCTCGATGGCCGTCAACCGCATGCTGATCGACGAGGCCGACATGAACCGCGCCCGCCGCGGCGAGGTGGTCGACAAGGCCGCCGCCGCCTGGATCCTGCAGGGCGCGCTGGATCGCCTGAGGAACGGCTAGAGGCCGCTGGCGAAGAGATCGCGCTTGCCGAGCTGGACGCCCTTGTGGCGCAGGATGCCGTAGACCATCGACAGGTGGAAATAGAGGTTGGTGGTGGCGAAGCCGCTGAGCCACTGGCCGGCGCTGTGGGTCGTGGGCGTAGGCCCCATCTCGATGGTCAGCGCCTTGTCGTCACGACCCGCGAACTGCTCGGGCCTGAGGGTGGCGAGATAGGCCTTGGCGTGGGCGATGGCGGCCATCAGCTCGGCCACGCCCTGGTCGCCGGAGATGGCCTCCGGCACGTCGTCGCCCGCGACCCTGGCCGGCCACTGCATGGCGAAGCTGGCCACCGTCTGGATCTGGCGGCGCAGCGGGAACATGTCCTCCGCCAGGCGCCACTCCAGCATGTCGGCTTCCGAGACCCCCGTGGCCCGGGCGTGCTCGGCGCCCTTCGACAGGACATGGGCCGCGGTGTCGAGGGCGCGGGAGTACATGTCGACGAAGCTGAAGAGACTGATCGCCATGCGTTTCCCCACGTCCTGGTGGCGGAGATCATATGCTCCGGGCGCGGCGGTTCGCAAAGGGGTGCTTGGCTTGCCGGGCGGCGTCACCTAAGACGGCGCTTTAATGAATACGACCCCATCCGGTCTGAACGAGGTCCTGCAGAGGACCTTCTCGTTTCCCAAGCGGCATTTCCTGTCGGTCACCGACCTCAACGAGGTCGAGGTGGCCAACCTGCTGGACCTGGCCGACGGTTTCGTCGCCCTGAACCGGCAGCATTCCAAGAAGCTCGACCTGCTCAAGGGTCGCACGCTGATGAACCTGTTCTTCGAGAATTCCACCCGCACCCAGAGCTCCTTCGAACTGGCCGGCAAGCGGCTGGGCGCGGACGTCGTCAACATGAGCCCGCGCTCGTCGTCGATCTCCAAGGGCGAGACGCTGATCGACACGGCCGTGACGCTGAACGCCATGCAGCCGGACCTGCTGGTGGTGCGCCACGCCTCTTCAGGCGCGGCCAGCCTGCTGTCCCAGAAGGTCACCTGCTCGGTCGTCAACGCCGGCGACGGCCAGCACGAGCATCCGACCCAGGCCCTGCTGGACGCGCTCTCCATGCGCCGCGCCTTCGGGCGGATCGCGGGGCTCTCGGTGGCGATCTGCGGCGACGTCCTGCACAGCCGCGTCGCCCGCTCGAACATCGCGCTCCTGCAGATGCTGGGCGCCGAGGTGCGGCTGGTCGGCCCGCCGACCCTGATCCCGGCGGCCGCCGACCGCTGGAACGTGGCCATCCACCACGATATGCGCGACGGCATCAAGGGCTGCGACGTGGTGATGATGCTGCGCCTGCAGCTGGAGCGGATGGACGGGGTCATGGCGCCGTCGCAGCGGGAATATTTCCGCTTCTTCGGCCTGGACCGCGAGAAGCTGGCCTTCGCCGCGCCGCATGTGCGGGTCATGCATCCCGGCCCCATGAACCGCGGCGTCGAGATCGATTCGGACGTCGCCGACGACCTGTCGGTCAGCCTGATCCAGGACCAGGTGGAGATGGGCGTCGCCGCCCGGATGGCTGTCCTGACCTCGCTCTCCGCGCGTCTGGACAACGACTGATGACGCTTTCGCAGGGAGATGGGCGCCCCACCGCCTTCACCAACGTCCGCCTGCTGGACCCGGCCAGCGGCTATGACGGCCCGGGCGCCATCGTTGTCGGGGACGGCGTGATCACCGACGTCGTGAAGGGCCAGGACGCAGGCCCACTGTCTTCGGATATCGATGTGGTGGACGGTCGCGGAGCCCTGCTGCTGCCGGGCCTGGTGGACATCCGGGTCAAGACCGGCGAGCCCGGCGCGGAGACCAAGGAGACGCTGAAGTCGGCGGCCCTGGCCGCGGCGGCCGGCGGCGTCACCACCATCGTCGTGCAGCCGGACACCCATCCGGTGGTCGACGAGCCCTCGGTGGTGGATTTCATCCTGCGGCGCGCCCGCGACATCGAGCTGGTCAACGTCTATCCCGCCGGCGCGGCGACCAAGGGCTGCGAAGGCCTGCGGATGGCCGAGATCGGGCTGATGGCCGAGGCCGGCTGCCTCTATGTGACCGACGCCGACCGGCCGATCGTCGACAGCAAGGTCATGCGGCGCGTGCTCAGCTATGCCAGGTCCTTCGGCGTGCTGGTGGCCCACCGGCCCACCGATCCCTGGCTCTCCAACGGCGCGGCGGCCAGCGAGGGCGAGTTCGCCTCGCGCATGGGCCTGCCCGCCGTGCCGGCCATCGCCGAGAAGATCATGCTGGAGCGCGACCTGGCGCTGGTGGAGCTGACGGGCGCCCGCCTGATGGTCGATCAGCTGACCACCGCCGCGGCCCTGGAGAGCTTCCGGCGCGGCCGCGACAGGGGCCTGCCGGTGATCGCCACGACCTCGATCAACCACCTGTCTTTCAACGAGCTCGACATCGGCGACTACCGAACGTTCTGCAAGGTGGAGCCGCCCCTGCGCAGCGAGGACGACCGCCAGGCGGTGATCGAGGCAGTGGCGTCCGGCCTGATCTCGGTGATTGTCTCGGCCCATGCCCCCGCGCCGGCCGAGGACAAGCGCCTGCCCTACGATGAGGCGGCGCCTGGCGCGGTGGGCCTGCAGACCCTGTTGCCGGCCCTGCTGGCCTTCCACCACGAGGGGCGCATCCCGCTGATCGACCTGATCCGGGCGGTGACCTGCGCGCCGGCCGATCTGCTGGGCCTGCCCGCCGGACGGCTCGCCAAGGGCGCCCCCGCCGATCTGGTGCTCTGCGACCTCAACGCGCCGCTCAGGGTGGACGCCGACAAGCTGGTCTCGAAATCGAAGAACTCGCCGTTCGACGGCCGCCGCCTGCAGGGGAAGGTCCTGCGGACCGTGGTCGCGGGACGGACGGTGTTCGCCGGCTGATTTCGGTGTTCCCCGAACGTTCCAGACACGCTAGGACTTAGGGCCGGGAGGAGCGTCCATGTTTTCTGATCTCAGTCCGACCCTGGTCGCCGCCGCCGTCGTCGGCGGCTACCTGCTGGGCTCGATCCCGTTCGGCGTGCTGGTCATGCGGGCGGCCGGCGCCGGCGATCCCCGGGCCATCGGCTCGGGCAACATCGGGGCCACAAACGTGCTGCGCAGCGGCAGGAAGGGTCTCGCGGCGCTCACCCTGCTGGGCGACGGCGGCAAGGGCGCGCTGGCGGTGCTGGCGGCCTGGCTGGCGACGCGTCATGCCTCGACCCAGGCGCAGGCGACCCTGACCGCGCTGGCCGGCGGCTCCGCCTTCCTGGGCCACCTGTTCCCCGTGTGGCTGGGCTTCAAGGGCGGCAAGGGCGTGGCGACCTTTTTCGGGACGCTGCTGGCGGCGGCCTGGCCGGTGGGCCTGGCGGCCGGCGCCGTCTGGCTCATCATGACGGCGGTGTTCCGGATGTCCTCGTTGGCGGCGCTTGCGACCGCGACCCTGGCGCCGGTCATCGCGCTCGCGCTGGGCCGGCCTCCGGCCATCGCGCTGCTCGCGCTGGGCATGGGGGTGCTGATCTACCTTCGCCACATCCCCAACATCCGCCGCCTGCTGGCCGGCGAAGAACCGAGAATCGGCGGGGCCAAGCGGGCGTGAGCGCGGCGCTCTCCGACGCAGAGCGCCGAGACTGGCTGCGGCTGGCGCGGACCGAGAACGTCGGCCCCGTCACCTTCGACCAGCTGATCCGGCGCTTCCGGACCGCCGGCGCGGCGCTACGCGCCCTCCCCGACCTCGCCCGGCGCGGCGGCCGGACCGGCGGGCTGAAGACCCCTTCGGACGCCGACATCGACAAGGAACTGGCCGACGGCGCGGCCCTGGCCGCCCGGCTGATCGCCTCCAGCGAGCACGCCTTTCCCCAGGCCCTGGCGGCGCTCGACCCGCCGCCGCCGGTGATCTGGGTGCGGGGCCGCGTGGCGTTGCTGGACCGCCCGACCGTCGCCATCGTGGGCGCGCGCGTCGCCTCCGCCGCCGGCCAGCGGTTCGCCCGTGGCCTGGCGTCAGAACTGGGCCAGGCCGGCCACGTCGTTGTCTCGGGCCTGGCGCGCGGCATAGACGCCGCCGCGCACGAGGGATCGCTGCCCACCGGGACGGTCGCGGTGCTGGGCGGCGGCGTGGACGACATCTATCCGTCCGAACACGCGGGTCTCTACGCCCGGATCGCCGAGGCCGGCTGCGTGGTCTCCGAGAACGAGCCTGGACGCAAGGCGGTCGCCCGCGACTTCCCGCGCCGCAACCGGATCATCTCCGGCCTCTCCCGCGCCGTCGTGGTGGTAGAGGCCGAGCTTCGCTCTGGTTCGCTGATCACCGCGCGGCTGGCCGCCGAGCAGGGGCGAGAGGTGTTGGCCGTGCCAGGCTCGCCGCTCGACCCGCGCGCCCGGGGCGCCAACGACCTGATCCGCCAGGGCGCGGCGATCTGCGAGGGTGTGGACGACGTGCTCCGCGCCCTGGAGGGCCTGCGCGGCTTTCGCGAGCCGACATCCGATATCTGGCGCGGCGACCCGCCCGCCGAACCCGACGACGCCCTGCGCGAGTCCGTGGCCGCCCTGCTCTCGCCCACGCCGGTCTCCCGCGACGAACTCGTCCGGGCCACGGGCGCGGCCCCCGCCGCCGTGTTCGCGGCCCTGGTCGAGCTGGCGCTGGCCGGCCGCTGCGAACTGCTGCCCGGGGGGATGGTCGCCGCCGGCTGAGCGTCCGCGTCACCGGAGCGAAACAAACCCGCCCGGATGCCACCGCATTGCTGGGGTCAAGGTCCCTCGAAGAGGAGATCTCATGACCCTGAAGATCCTGACCATCCTGGCCACCCTGTCGACGGCCGGCGCGGCCTTCGCCCAGGACCGGCCGCCGCCCTCGCCCGAGATGCAGGCCGCCCGCCAGGCGGTGATGAAGGCCTGCGCCGCCGACATGAAGACCCTGTGCGACGGCAAGGCCGGCCGCGAGGCGATGATGTGCATGCGCGAGAACGCCGACAAGGTGAGCCAGCCCTGCAAGGACGCGCTGGCCGCCATGCCGCGCCGCGGCCCGCCACCGGCGCAATAACCTTCTCCCGGGCCGGATGCGGCGTCGAAAGGCGCCACTCCGCGCGGCGCGCCGACCCTTGCGAATTTTTGAGCCCCTTTAGGGGGCTCCCTGGCCTGCGCCGCCAAGGGCCGTTGACAGCGCCCGGGGGCCGCCCCCACTTTCCGGCCTCTTTTTTCACCGGGCGCTAAGCCCTGGGACGCCAGAACCCCCACATGAACCTCGTCGTCGTCGAGAGCCCGGCCAAGGCCAAGACCATCAACAAGTACCTGGGCGCGGACTATAAGGTCCTGGCCAGTGTCGGACACGTGCGCGACCTCGTGGAGAAGGACGGCTCCGTCCGCCCCGACGAGGACTTCGCCATGAGCTGGGAGGTGGGCGCGCGCTCCACCAAGCCGCTCAACGAGATCATCCAGGCCGCCAAGGGCGCCGACAAGATCATCCTGGCCACCGACCCCGACCGCGAGGGCGAGGCGATCTCGTGGCACGTGCTGGAAGTGCTCTTGAAGAAGAAGGCGGTCGGCAAGGCCGTCGTCCAGCGGGTGGTGTTCAACGCCATCACCAAGACCGCCGTCACCGAGGCGATGAAGGCCCCGCGCGACATCGACATGGAGCTGGTCAACGCCTACCTGGCGCGACGCGCGCTGGACTACCTGGTGGGCTTCACGCTGTCGCCGGTGCTCTGGCGCAAGCTGCCGGGCTCGCGTTCGGCCGGTCGCGTCCAGTCGGTGGCGCTCCGCCTCGTGGTCGACCGCGAGGTCGAGATCGAGAACTTCCGCACCCAGGAATACTGGACCGTCGAGGGCGAGGTCTCGGCCGGCGGCGACCCGTTCACCGCGCGCCTGGCCAAGCATGAAGGCAAGCGTCTCACCAAGTTCGACCTCGGAAACGAGGCCCAGGCCTTCGCCGCCCGCGACGCCGTCAAGGCCGCCAGCTTCACCATCGCCGCCGTCGAGAAGAAGCCGGCCCGCCGCTCCCCGCCGCCGCCCTTCACCACCTCCACCCTGCAGCAGGAGGCCTCCCGCAAGCTGGGCTTCAACGCGCAACGCACCATGCAGGCGGCGCAGCGGCTCTACGAGGGCATCGACATCGGCGGTGAGACCGTGGGCCTGATCACCTACATGCGGACCGACGGCGTGCAGACCGCGCCCGAGGCGCTGGACGAGGCGCGC
>CANJXI010000005.1 GCA_947478785.1 Caulobacteraceae bacterium | reverse complement strand
GCCTACGACCAGCTACCCACCCTGCGCGCCGCTCTGCAACGCCATCACGACAAGCACTTCGGCCTTGAGGAGACATCAAGGGCCGCGTAACCATCAACCCAGGCAACGCCCGCCCCATGATTTTCAACATCAAGCGGGACATCCCCGGGACATCTTCATCACAGACTTTGGTGCGACATTGAGCATAAGTTCCGTGCCTGAACCCTCCACATGGCTGACGTTGCTCTTCGGCTTCGCTGGTCTTGGTCTGGCGATGAGACAGCAGCGGACCGCCGCCGGCAAAGCCTAACGATAGCGCTGATATGGTGCCGTTCTGCGCACCGCATCATAATGTCTGTTGGCCGGCCACCGGTGTCTCCCTCGACCGGGCGTTTCCAGCGTCGGAGATGGGTCGAACGCCGACCTTCGCCCTCTCCGCCCGAGGCTGCCGCTTCGGAACAATGGGCCCACGCTGGGCCCCTCACCCCGCCGCCGGCATCCGAAGCAGGATGCGGCCGGCGCTCTGGCCGGCGCGGGTGGCGATCATGGCTTCGGCGAAGTCCTCGAGCGCGTAGACCTGGGCGATGGGCGGGCGGGCGATGCCGGCCTCAACCAGGCGGGTGACTTCGTCGGCCACGGCTTGCGAGACCTCGGGCTCGTGGATGGCGACCTGGCGGATGTCGACGCCGACCAGGGACGCGCCCTTCAGGAGGGCCAGGTTGGTGGGCAGCTTGGGGATGCCGCCGCCGGCGAAGCCCACCACCAGCAGCCGGCCGTTCCAGGCCAGGCTGCGGAAGGCGCGCTCGGTCTGGGCGCCGCCGACGGTGTCCAGCACCACGTCGACGCCGCGCCCGCCGGCGGCGGCCTTGAGCCGGTCGCGCCAGTCCTGGGCCGTGGAGTCGAGGGCGTGGTCCGCGCCGTTGTCGAGCGCCAGCTGGCGCTTGGCCTCGCTGGAGGCCGACGCGATGACGCGGGCGCCGTAGGCCTTCGCCGCCTGCACGGCGGCGATCCCCACCGCCCCGCCCGCGCCCAGCACGACCACCGTCTCGCCGGCCTTGACCTGGCCCCGCCATTTCAGCGCGTAGCAGGCGGTCATGTAGCTGGAGCGGATGAGCGCCGCCTCCGCCAGGGGCTGGCCGGGCGTCACCTTGGCGGCCGAGGCGGCGGCCACGATGGCCTCCTCGGCGAAGGCGCCGCCGAAGCTTCCGGCCCGCACCCGGTCGCCGGGGGCGAAGCCGGTGACGCCGGGGCCGGTCTCGATCACCACGCCCGCGTATTCGCTGCCCGGCGTGAAGGGGAGCGGCGGCTTCAGCTGGTACTCGCCGGCCGCGATCAGCACGTCGGCGAAGCTGATGCCGGCGAAGTGGACGGCGACGCGCAGCTCGCCGGGCCCCGGTTTCGGCTGTGGCAGGGTCTCGATGGCCAGCGATTCCGGCGGACCGAACGCTTGGGCGACAACGGCTTTCATGGGCGGAGTGTCCCTTGTGAATCGGCGGTCATCAGACCGGCGACAGGCCGTCGACCCGCAGCAGCGAGCCGGTGGTGTAGGACGAGGCGTCGCTGGCCAGGTAGAGGGCCGCTGTGACGATCTCGGCGGGATAGCCGTAGCGCCGAAACAGGGCGGTGGGCACGTCGCGGCCGGGCTCGGTCCAGCCCTTGGACATGTCGGTGTAGACGCCGCCCGGCGAGATGACGTTGAAGCGCACCTGCGGGGCGAATTCCTGGGCCAGGGCGACGCTGATGGCGTTCAGCGCCGCCTTGGAGCCCGCGTAGGGGGCGAGGCGCGGGGGCGGCCGGATCCCACCGGTGCTGGAGACGGCGATCACCGAGCCATGGCCCGCGGCCTTCATGCGCTCGGCCACCAGGGCCGAGAGCCGGAACGGGCCCTTGACGTTCACCGCCAGGACCGCGTCGAAATGCGCTTCGGTGGTCTCCACGGAGGAGGGGGCCCGGGACGGCATGCCGGCGTTGTTGACCAGGACATCGAGCGTTCCGAAGGCCCGATAGGCGGCCTCGACCAGGGCGCCCACGTCGTCCCAGCGGCCCATGTCGCAGGCGACCGGCAGGGCGCGGCGGCCCAGCGCCTCCACATCCCGGGCCAGGTCTTCGCAGGCCTCCAGCTGGCGGGCGGCGATCACCACGTCGGCGCCGGCCGCGGCATAGGCCAGGACGATGGCCCGGCCGATCCCCCGGCTGCCGCCGGTGACCAGGGCCACCTTGCCGCTCAGGTCGAACAGCTCGGCCGGCGTGCGGATTTCCTCTGGCGAGATCGTCAAGGGCGCCTCCCGTATTCCAGGGACACATCTGCCGCACATTCGCGCGCCGCGCCATCGTGTCCGGCGCGCGCACCATGTTCAGCTAGGCTCCGTCTCCGTAGCTGGTTAAGGGACGTCACGGTGGGACCGACGGAGAGAGACCGCGCATGGAGATGACGGGCGAGCAGAGGATCGAGGCGTCGCGGGACAAGGTCTGGGCGGCGCTGAACGATCCCGACGTGCTGAAGCAATGCATCCCCGGCTGCCAGTCGCTGGAGAAGACCGCCGAGGACCGCATGCAGGCGGTGGCCGCGGTGAAGGTCGGACCCATCGGGGCGCGCTTCACCGGCGAGGTGACGCTGTCCGATCTCGATCCGCCCAACGGCTACCGCATCACCGGCGAGGGCCAGGGCGGCCCGGCCGGCTTCGCCAAGGGCGGGGCCCAGGTGAAGCTGCGCGAGGACGGGGCGGCGACGGTGCTGAGCTACGAAGTCACCGCCCAGGTCGGCGGCAAGCTGGCGCAACTGGGCGGCGGGCTGATCGACGCCACCGCCAAGCAGATGGCCGGGACGTTCTTCCGGCGGCTCTCCGAAGTGCTGGCCGAGCCGGTGGAGACCGCGCCGGCGCCCGAAGCGGCCGGTGGCGAAACGGCCGCGCCCGTGGCGGTCCCCGCCGCTTCGGGGCCGGCGAAATTCCCCGTTGCCTGGGTGGTGGCGGTGGCCGCGGCCGGCGTGGGCGGCGTGCTGCTCGGCCACGGCGGCCTGGGCGAGCCGGGCGCGGTGTGGAGCGGGTTCGCCGCCGGGCTGCTGAGCGCGGTCGTGGGCGCCGTGGGCTTCGGCCTCGGCCGCCGCGAGCCCCGGGCATGAAGGCCGCGCCCTTCGATTATGTGGTCCCCGACACCATCGAGGAAGCGGTGCAGCACCTGGCCGACGCGGCCGGCGACGTGAGCATCCTGGCCGGCGGCCAGACGCTGATGCCGCTGCTGGCGCTGCGCATGGCGACGCCGTCGCTGATCGTCGACATCAACCGGATCGCCGCGCTGTCGGGCGTCAGCCGCGCCGAGGGGGCGGTGCGCATCGGCGCCACCACCCGCCAGGCGCAGATCCTGGCCGATCCGACGGTGGCGGCCCATGCGCCCGGCCTGACCAAGGCCACGGCCCTGGTCGGCCATCACCAGACCCGCAACCGAGGCACGATCGGCGGCTCCATCTCGCTGGCCGAGCCGGCGGCGGAATACCCGGCGACGGCGCTGACGCTGGGGGCGGTGATCGAGGCGCGCTCGGCCCGCGGCGTGCGCCGGATCGCGGCCGACGACTTCTTCCTGGGCCCCTACACCACGGCGCTCGAGCCCGAGGAACTGGTCACCGCCGTCCACTTCCCCGAATGGCCGGCCGGCACGCGGCTGATCGTCGAGGAGGTCGCCCGGCGGCCCGGCGACTTCGCCCTGGTGGGCTTCGTCTGCGCCCTCGTCGTGGAGGGCGGCAGGATCAGCCGCGCCGGCGTCGGCTGGTTCGGCATGGGGCCGACGCCGATGCGCAGCCGCAAGGCCGAGCAGGCCCTGACCGGCCAGTCGGCCACAGGCCTCGACCTGGCCGGGATCGCCGCGCTGGCGGTATCCGAAACCGATCCCATGGAGGACGGCCACGCCAGCGCCGCCTACCGCCGCAAGGTGGCCGGGCGGATCTTCCAACGCACCGTGGGCCAGGCGCTGGCCGAGCAGAGGGCGGCATGAGCCAACACAGTATCGAAGTGACGGTGAACGGCGAGGCGGTCCGCGCCGAGGTGGAGGCGCGCCGCACGCTCGGCGACTTCCTGCGGATCGACGCCGGGCGCACCGGCCTGCACCTGGGCTGCGAGCACGGGGTCTGCGGCGCCTGCACGGTGATGGTGGACGGCCTGGCCGTGCGCTCCTGCCTGATGCTGGCGGTGCAGGCCAACGGCCGTGACGTGGTCACCGTCGAGGGGCTGGCCCACGCCGACGGGACGCTGCACCCGGCGCAGCAGGCGATGAAGGACGAGTACGGCCTGCAGTGCGGGTTCTGCACGCCAGGCATCGTGATGACGCTGGCGGCGCTGACCGCCGACGGCGCCAGGCCCACGGAGGCGGCCCTGCGCGACGCGCTGTCGGGCCACCTCTGCCGCTGCACCGGCTACCAGGGGATCCTGCGCGCCGCCCGCAGGCTCGCCCAGGGGACCGCGGCGTGAGCGCCTCCCCGCCCGGCGGCGTGGCCGCCCGCTTCGTCGGCCAGCGTGTCCCGCGCAAGGAGGACCGCCGCCTCCTCGTCGGCCGTGGCCTCTATGTGGACGACGTGGTCCTGGCCGGCATGCTGGAGGCGGCCTTCGTGCGCAGCCCCCATGCGCGCGCGCGCATCAAGAGCCTCGACCTGGAGGCCGCCCGCGCGCTGCCGGGCGTCCGCGCCGTCTATACGGCGGCCGATTTCGCCCACTTCGGGCTCGACCTCTTCAACTCCTTCGCCGGCCGCGGGTCGGGGCCCACGGTGCGGACCCTGGCCGACGGCCACGTGCGCTACGTCGGCGATCCGGTGGCGATCGTGGTCGCCGACAACCGCTATATCGCCGAGGACGGCGCGGGCCTGGTAATGGTCGACTACGAGGCCGAGGATCCGGTGGTCACCATCGCCCAGGCCAGGGACGGCGCCCCGGTGCACGACGGCTATACCGACAATGTGGGCGTCGCCGCCGCCACGCCGGACGACCCGGAGATCGCCGCGATCTTCGCCAGCGCCAAACACGTCGTCACCGGCACGATCCGCCACCAGCGCCAGGCCCACGTCTCCATGGAGACCCGGGGCATCGTCGTGGCCCCACACGGCGAGGGCGAGCTCACCCTCCACCTGTCGTGCCAGAGCCCGCACATGGCGGCGCGCTATGTCTCGCTGCTGTTCGACCTGCCCGAGACCAGCGTGAAGGTGCTGAGCAAGGACGTCGGCGGCGCCTTCGGCCTGAAGATCCAGCCGTGGCGCGAGGAGGTGGCCGCGATCGCCGCCAGCCTCAAGCTGCGCCGCCCGGTGAAGTGGATCGAGGACCGGCTGGAGAACCTGACGTCCGCCAGCCAGGCCCGCGAGCAGGAGATCACCATCAAGCTGGCGCTCGACGCCGAGGGCCTGCTGCTGGCCGCCGACCTCGACTACGCCTGCAACGTGGGCTGCTATCCGCATTCCAACGACTGCAACACCTTCGCGATGATGCTGTTCACGGGCGCCTACCGGGTTCCCAAGCTCGCCTACCGGGCGGTGTCCTACTACAGCAACACCGTGGGCCAGGCGGCCTATCGCGGGCCCTGGGCGATGGAGTCCCTGGCGCGCGAGACCATGATGGACGTGGCCGCCCGGCAGATCGGCATCGACCCCTTGGTGCTGCGCGAACGCAACCTGATGACCGCCGCCGACCAGCCCTACGCCATGCCGAGCGGCATGGTGGTCCATGGCGTCACCCCGTGCGAGACCCTGGAGCTGGCGCTGGCCAAGGTGGATGTCCCGGCCTTCCGCGCCGAGCAGGCCAGGGGCCGCGCCGAGGGCCGCTACCTGGGCCTGGGCGTGGCGGTCTATGTGGAGCCCACGACCATGGCCATGGGCGGGCCGTTCAGCACCGACAGCGCCCACGTCCGGCTCGATCCCTCCGGCAAGGTCAGCGTGGTCGTCAGCACCCACTCGCAAGGCCACGGCACCCAGACCACCATGGCCCAGATCGCCGCCGACCAGCTGGGCGTCGATGTGGCCGACGTGACGGTGCTGGAGGACGATTCCTCCCGCGGCGGCTTCGGTCCCGGCGCCGGCGGCAGCCGCCAGGCGGTCTCCGGCGGCGGGGCGGTCAGCCACGCCTCGCGGATCCTCGCCGACAAGGTCAAGGCGATCGCGGCGCACATGCACAACGCCAACCCGGCGGACATCCGCATCGAGGGCGGCCAGATCAGCGTGGCCGGGGTGGCCGAGGTCTCGACCACCGTGCAGGCGATCGCCGAGGCGGCCTATTTCACGCTGGACCGCCTGCCGCCGGGCATGGAGCCCGGGATGGAGGCGCAGTACCGCTACCGGCCGCCGCCCATCGTGTTCTCCAACGCCGCCCACGCCTGCGTCTGCGAGGTCAGCGCCGAGACCGGCGTGGTCAAGATCCTGCGCTGGATCGCCAGCGAGGACTGCGGGGTGATGATCAATCCCGCGATCGTCGAAGGCCAGATCGCCGGGGGCGTCGTCCAGGGGATCGGCGGGGTGCTGCTGGAGGAGATCGCCTACGATGCGTATGGCAACCCGACCGCGGTGACCTTCAAGGACTACATGATCCCGACCATCCACGACGTGCCCGAGATCGAATACTGCCACATCATCACGCCGTCTGACTCCGAAGGCGGATTCAAGGGCGTGGGCGAGGGCGGGGCGATCATCGCGCCGCCGACCATGGTCAACGCCATCGCCGACGCGCTGGCCCCCTTCGGCGCCCGCTGCCTGGACCTCCCGCTGACACCGACGAAGATCCTCGAACTGATCGAGGCCGGCGAAAAGGGCTGACCCACCCATCTCCTCTCGGCTTCGCCGGGAGAGAGGGGCCTCAGGCGTGGCGGTCGATGAAGTCCAGGACGGCTGAGTTGAAGGCGTCGTTGGCGTCGCCCGCCACCATGTGGTCGGCGCCGGCCACGTCGACGAACTCGGCGTGCGGGACGAGCGCCAGGAAATCGCGGGCGCTCTCGGGACTGACCACTTCGCTGAGGCCGCCGCGGATCAGCAGGGTCGGCAGGGTCAGGCCCCGGGCCGCCGCCTCCAGCCGGTCGCGATGCGCCAGGGCGTCGGGCCGGACGGACTTCAGGAAGGCCGGGTCCCAGTGCCAGTGCAGCCGCCCGTCGTCGCGCAGGCGCAGGTTCTTCATCAGGCCGCTGGTGTTCTTCGGACGCGGGCGGTGCGGCAGGTAGGCCGAGACAGCGTCGGCCGCCTCGTCCAGCGAGGCGAAGCCGTTGGGGGCGCTGTTCATGAAGGCGCCGATCTTGCTGGCGCCGGTGGAGCCTATGCGCGGCGCGACGTCGACCAGCACGAGGCCGGCGGCCGGCGCCTTCATCTCGCCCACCGCCACCAGGGAAGCCAGGCCGCCCAGCGAGGCGCCCACCAGGATCGGCGGCTTGCCCAGCGCGCCCACCACCGCGCCCACGTCCTCGGCGTAGCGCTCGATCCCGTAGTCCCCGTCCGGCGACCAGCCGCTCTCGCCGTGGCCGCGCAGGTCGAGGCTTATGCCCCGATAGCCCCGCTGGGCGACCGCGCTCAGCGCCTTGCCCCACGAGCCGCGGGTCTGGCCGCCGCCGTGCAGGAACACCACCGGCTTGCCGTCCTCCGGTCCCGACACATCGGCGGCCAGCCGCACGCCGGCGCCCTCGAACTCGACTAAACTCATGAGAACTCCTGACTGGAGATGGGGTCGGAAGACTGCTGTGACCGACGGCGCGCGGTGAAGCTAGGGGAAAATCCGGCGCGCCAAAACCCCGGCCGCCCATCAAGCCTGTCGCCAACCGCGCGCCGTTCGATCATAGAGTTTATCTGGAAACCTGGGATATGAAGGCCAGAGGGCGGGGCGCCCGACGGTCCTTCCCGAACAAGAGTGATGACATGGAATTCAAGCCTGGTTCGCGTTTGAAGAGTTCGGTGTGCAGCGCCGAGGTCGTCGTCGTGCGCCCGCCCACGGGCGACATCGTCCTGGAGTGCGGCGGCCATCCGGTGACGCCGATCGCCGAGGCCGCGCCCGAGGGCCTGGCCCTGTCGGCCGACCACCAGGGCGGCGTCGCCGCGGGCAAGCGCTATGTGGACGCCGAGTCCGGCCTGGAACTGCTGTGCAGCAAGGCCGGCCAGGGGTCGCTGACGGCGAACGGCCGGCCGCTGACGCTGAAGGAAGCCAAGCCGCTTCCCTCGTCCGACTGACCGATGCACACCTCGCTTCTCCTGGAGATGGCCGCCGGGGCCTTTCCCGAACGCGTCGCGATCGGCCCGCTGGCGGGCGGCCTCACCTACGAGGAACTGTCGCTGCGGGCCAAGGCGGCGGCGGGCTGGCTCTGCGGCTTCACGGGCGACAAGGTGGTCTTCGTGGGCACCAACGGCTGGGCGCTGCCGGCCGCGATCATGGCTAGCGCGCTCTGCGACCGGCCGTTCACGCCGCTGAACTACCGGCTGGCCGACCCCGACCTGCGCAAGCTGCTGTCGCGCACCGCGCCCTCGGTGGCGGTGGTCGACGACGACATGCTGCCCAGGCTCAAGGGGGTCGAGGGCGTGACGCTGCTGGCGCGCTCGGACTTCGAGGCCGCGTGCCTGGAGCCGGCGCGCCGGGCCGCGGAACTGGACTTCGTCGATCCCGACATCGCCGTCCTGCTGTTCACCAGCGGCACCACGGGCGAGCCGAAGGCCGCCGTCCTGCGCCACCGGCACCTGACCTCCTATGTGATCTCCAGTGTCGAGTTCATGGGCTCCGAGGAGAACGAGGCGGCCCTGGTCAGCGTGCCGCCCTACCACATCGCCGGCATCTCGGCGGTGCTGAGCGGCATCTATTCCGGGCGCCGGATCGTCTACCTGGCGGCCTTCACGCCTGAGGAATGGGTGGACGCCGCCGCCGCCGAGCAGATCACCCACGCCATGGTGGTGCCCACCATGCTGGGCCGCATCCTCGATGTTCTGGAGGCCAGGGGCGAGGGCCTGCCGGCGCTCCGCGCGCTGTCCTATGGCGGCGGTCGCATGCCCGAGGCGGTGATCGCGCGTGCGCTGAAGCTTCTGCCGCACGTGGATTTCGTCAACGCCTATGGCCTCACCGAGACCAGTTCGACGATCTCGGTGCTGGGGCCCGACGACCATCGCGAGGCGCTGAGTTCGGAAGATCCGGACGTCCGCCGGCGCCTGGGTTCGGTGGGCCGCCCGCTGCCCGCGCTGGAGCTCGAGATCCGCGACCCCGACGGCAATGTCGTCGCGCCCGGCGTCTCCGGCGAGGTCTATGTTCGCGGGGAGCAGGTGGCCGGCGAATACCTGCACAAGAAGGCCATCCAGAGCGACGGCTGGTTCGCCACCAACGACGGCGGCTGGCTGGACGAGGCGGGCTACCTGTTCGTCGAGGGCCGGCTGGACGACGTCATCGTGCGCGGCGGCGAGAACATCTCGCCGGGCGAGATCGAGGACGTGCTGCGCCAGCATCCGGGCATCGCCGACGTGGCGGTGCTGGGCGTGCCGGACGACCAGTGGGGCGAGCGGGTGGCGGCCGTGATCGTGGCCCGGGGCGAGGCGCCGTCGGTGGCCGACCTCTCCGCCCTGGTGAAGTCCCAGCTGCGCTCCACCAAGACGCCCGAGACCTGGGAGTTCCGCGCCGAGCTGCCGTACAACGAGACCGGCAAGCTGCTGCGCCGGGTGCTGAAGCAGGAGCTTTCCAGGACCGGCGTCCCCGCCGCCTGAGGCGCCATGGCCTACGACCTCCAAAGCGCCCTGTCCGCGCTCGCCGAGGCGGGCGGACTGGGTCTGGCGGTCGTCTCCGTCGGCGACCCGTTGCCGGAGGGCCCAGGCGTCGTGCGGGTGGGCGTCTGCCGCGACGGTCCGCTTCCGACATCCGGCCTCGAGGCCTTCGACATCCTGCTGAGCGCCGACCCGGCCGCGCCGGCGCCTTGGGTGGGCCTCGCGCCCGAGGCGCTTGAGGCGGCGCTTGTCCGGCTCGAATCGGTGGTGGCTGAACAGCCGGTGGCGGCCGGCGTGGCCGCCCAGGTGCTGCGCCTGACGCTGTCCCTGCCGCTCGACCAGGCGCTGGTCGTGGAGTCGCTGGCCTATTCCATGCTGCTGGCCAGCGCGTCCCTGAAGGCCTGGCGCATCCGCACGCCGGTGAAACAGCGGGGCGACGAGGACGCGCCCCGGCTGGCCCTCAGCCGCGACGGCGATGCGCTTCATATCCGGCTGACCCGCCCGGACGCCCGCAACGCCTTCGACGCCCGGATGCGCGACGCCCTGGTCGATGCCCTGGAGGGGGCGCTGGCCGACCCCTCGGCGGGGCCGGTGCTCCTGACCGGCGAGGGCCCGTCGTTCAGCGCCGGCGGCGACCTCAACGAGTTCGGCCAGGCGACCGATCCCGGGATCGCCCACGCCATCCGCGCCCTGCGCTCGCCCGCCGCCCTGGTCACCCGGCTGGGCGCGCGGGTCACCGTCCACGCCCACGGGGCCTGCGTCGGCGCGGGGATCGAGGTGACGGCGGCGGCCGCCCGCGTGGTGGGCGCGGCCGGGGCGAGCTTCCGCCTGCCGGAGGTCTCCATGGGCCTGGTCCCGGGGGCCGGCGGCACGGCCACCATCCCGCGCCGGATCGGCCGCCATCGGGCGGCCTACATGGCGCTGACTGGCTATCCCATCGACCTTGCGACCGCGCTGGCCTGGGGCCTGGTGGACGAGCCGGGTCCGTGACCGGGCTGGCCGCGACCTTCCGCGCGCTGGCCCACGAGATCGCCATGCGCTCGGCGGTCCTCGGGCGTCCGGTGGACATCGATGTCGCCAGCGTCGCCGACCGCACCGGCATGCTGGATCTGAAGCCGCCGGGCCTGTGGTCACCCAACCGCAGTTGCCGGCTGGTGCGGGCCGCCGACGGTTGGATCGCGGTCAACCTGCCGCGCGAGACCGACCGCGAGATGGTCCCGGCCTGGCTGGAGGCCGACGTCGACGCGGGCTGGCCGACCATCATCCGGATCGTCCGCGAGCGGCCCTGGCGCGGACTTGTCGATCAGGCCCGCCTGCTCGCCCTGCCCATCGCGGGCGTCGGCGAGGTCTCGGCCGACCGCCCCGACGCGGTGCTTGAGCGCCGCGCGGCCGGCGCCAGGCGCTCGGGCCCGCTCAACGTCATCGACCTCTCCAGCATGTGGGCGGGCCCGCTCTGCGGCGGCGTGCTGGCGGCCATGGGCGCGAGCGTCACGAAGCTCGAAAGCCGTGGCCGTCCCGACCCGACGCGCCTTACCATGCCGGCGCTGCATGCGCGCCTCAACGGCGGCAAGTCCCTGGGCGACTTCGATCCAGGCGACCGGGGCGATGTGGCGCGGCTGGGCGAGGCCATGGCGACGGCCGACGTGGTGATCACCGGCGCCCGCCCGCGCGCCTTCCAGCAGATGGGCCTGACGCCGGACGTGCTGTTCGCGGCCAATCCGGGCCTCGTCTGGGTGGCTATCAGCGGCTACGGCTGGACGAGCGAGGCGAGCGACCGCGTGGCCTTCGGCGACGACGCGGCGGCGGCCGGCGGGCTCGTGCGGCGGGCGCGCGGCCAACCGCGTTTCCTGGGCGACGCCCTGGCCGACCCGATCACCGGCCTCGCCGCCGCCGCGGGCGCGATGCGGGCCCTGCAGGAGGGCGGTGGGTTCCTCGTGGACGCGGCGCTCGCCCGCTGCGCGGCCGGCGCGGCGCGGGCCGCATGACCGGGCTCATCCTGCGCGATGTCGAGGTCGAGGGCCGGCGCGCCGACGTGCGGATCGCCGACGGCCTGGTCGCCGAGGTCGGCTCGGGGCTCACCGGCGGTCCGGAGCTCGACGGGCGCGGCGGGGCGTTGATCCCCGGCCTCATCGACCACCACATCCACCTCCTGGCCACCGCCGCCCTGGCGGACTCCGTGGTGCTGGACGACCTGCGCGCCGCCGGCGGGTTGGCCGCCAGGATCGCGGCGGCGACGCAGGGCCGCCCGCCCGGCGCCTGGGTGCGCGCGACCGGCTACCACGAGCGCATGGCCGGCCTCCTCGACCGCGACGCGCTCGACGCCATCGCGCCGGTCCACCGGCTGCGGGTGCAGCACCAGACCGGATCGCTGTGGGTGCTGAACAGCCTGGCGTTGTCCGAGGTCGAGACCGCCGACGCGCCGGAGGCCCTTGAGCGCGACGCCGCCGGCCGCGCCACCGGCCGGATCTGGCGCGGGGACGCCTGGCTGAGCGCCCGCATCGGCCGCACGCCGCCGCCGCTGGCGCCGCTGGGCGCGCGGCTGGCGGCCATGGGGATCACCGGCTGCACCGACGCCAGCGCCTCCACCGATGCGCAGGCCGCCGCCATCCTGGCCGAGGCGGCGCGCGACGGCCACCTGCCGCAACGCCTGGTCCTGATGAGCGCCGGCCCGCTGGCGGGCCCGCCGGACGAAGCCTTCGCCGTGGGGCCGCTGAAGATCCTGCTCGACGATCACGACCTGCCGGACCTGGACGACATGCTGGCGCGGATCGGTACGGCGCGCGCGACGCGCCGCCCGGTCGCGGTGCATTGCGTCACCGCGGGCGAACTCGCGCTGACGCTGGCCGCCTTCGACGTGGCCGGGGCCCGGCCCGGTGACCGTGTCGAGCATGGCGGGGTGATCGCCCCTGACGCCATTCCGGTCCTGCGCCGGCTGGGCCTCACCGTCGTCACCCAGCCCGGTTTCGTCTTCGAGCGCGGCGACCGCTACCTGGCCGAGATGCCCGAGAACGAACATGCCGACCTCTACCGCTGCGCCTCGCTGCTGGCCGCAGGGGTGCCGACAGGCGCCAGTTCCGACGCCCCCTATGGCTCGCCGGATCCCTGGGCCGCCCTGCGCGCCGCCGCCACGCGCCGGACCCGCGAGGGCCGGCCCATAGCACCGGAAGAGCGGGTCGCCCCCGCGGTGGCCCTCGACCTGTTCCTGGGAGACCCCGCGAACCCCGGCGGTCCGCCCCGGCGCGTGACGCCCGGCGCGCGAGCCGACCTCTGCCTGCTCAGGGTCCCGCTCCGCGACGCCCTGGCGGCCCCCGACGCCGGGCACGTGGCCGTCACGCTGGTCGCCGGCCGGATCGTCCATCAGGCGGGGTGAACGCCGGAAAGTGCGGGTCGTGAAATATCGCCGGCATATCGGTGGGGCATTCCCGCGCCGGGCGCCGAAGGCGGGGGACGTTTGTGAGCACGGCTGAATTCACCGACATCGAGAAGCGGGTCACGCTGTGGGCCATCGCCATCGTGTTCCTGCTGTCGGCGCTGGACCAGACCATCGTCTCGACCGCCATGCCGCGGATCATCTCCGAGCTGCACGGGCTGACGCTCTATTCCTGGGTGACGACGGCCTATCTGCTGACCTCGACGGTGGCGGTGCCGATCTGGGGCAAGCTGGGCGACCTCTATGGGCGCAAGCCCGTGCTGCTGGCGGGGATCGGCTTCTTCCTGGCCGGCTCCTGGCTCTCGGGCCTCTCCGGCGAGTTCGGGAGGCTGCCGCTGCTGGGCGGCGGCATGACCCAGCTGATCGTATTCCGCGCCATCCAGGGAATCGGCGGGGGCGCGCTGTTCACCACCGCCTTCGCGATCATCGGCGACATCTATCCGCCCCGCGAGCGGGGCCGGATCGGCGGCATGTTCGGCGCGGTCTTCGGGCTGTCCAGCACCATCGGGCCGCTGATCGGCGGCTACTTCACCGACCATGGCACGGTCACGCTGGCGGGCCACCTGATCGCCGGCTGGCGCTGGGTCTTCTACCTGAACCTGCCGCTGTCGGTGATCTCGCTGTTCATGATCCTGGTGAAGATGCCCAAGATGTCCCACCAGCCGAAGGGCAAGATCGACGTCCTGGGCGCGGGGCTGATCATAGCCACCGTGGTGCCGCTGCTGCTGGCGCTGACCTTCGGCGGGCCGGCGCATCCCTGGGGCTCGCCCCTGGTGCTCGGCCTGTTCGGGGCCTCCGCCGTGGGCCTGCTGCTCTACGTGGTCGCCGAGCGGTTCGCCGCCGACCCGATCCTGCCGCTCGGCCTGTTCAAGAACCGGGTGTTCTCCACCGCCAACCTGGCGGGCTTCCTGGTCTCCATGTCGTTCATGTCGACGGTGGCCTTCCTGCCGCTGTTCATGCAGCTGGGACAGGGCGTCAAGGCGACCACCAGCGGGCTTTCGACCCTGCCCCTGATGGGCGGGATCATGGGGAGCTCCATGGTCTCGGGTTGGCTGGTCAGCCGCACCGGCCGCTACAAGCTGATGATGATCGGCGGGCTCCTGGTCACCGCGCTCGGCATCTTCCTGCTCAGCCGCATGGACGCCGACACCAGCCTCATCGACCTGGGCTGGCGGATGGCCGTCCTGGGCGTGGGCCTGGGTCCCGGCCAGAGCCTGTTCGCGCTGGCCGTGCAGAACGCGGTGCCAGCCAGCCAGCTGGGCGTGGTCACCTCCTCCAGCCAGTTCTTCCGCCAGATCGGCTCGACCATCGGGGTGGCGATCTTTGGAACCCTGCTCACCGCCAGCCTCAACTCAAGCCTGGGCCGGATCATGCCGGGCGTCGACGTGAACAAGCTTCGCGGCATGGGCGCCGCGGCCCAGGGCGGCGCAGCCCCGGCGCTGCCCCATCTGGTCAAGATGGCCATCGCAGGGGCCATCACCCACGTCTTCGCCATGGGGCTGATCGTAGTGGCCGCCGCCCTGGTCGCGGCGTTCCTGATCCCGGAACTGCCCATGCGCGACCTCGACGCCCTGCGCGCCGAGGCGCCGGACAAGGACGGCGACACCGTCATGCCCCTGGACGCGCATCTCTGAGGGCGGCGGCGCTCAGCGCCGCCAGGGCATGAGCGCCCGCAGCCGGGCGTCGCGCAGCCACAGCCCGCCCCAGGCGAACACCGCCAGGTACGGCCCGAACAGGACGAAGCCCAGCAGCGGGTCGTGGTTCAGCCAGTGGATCGCCGCCGTGCCGCCCATCAGCGCCGTGACCAGGATGGCCCCCAGCACGGCGGTGCGCGGAAACACATAGAGCGCCAGGAGCGCGGCCTCCATCACGCCGATCCCGAAGCCGCTGCCAGGCGGCAGGCCGAGCTTGGCGCCCGTCGTCTCCACCACCGGCAGGCGCGCGAGCTTCATGCCCACGTCCATCACCATGAAGGCGATGAAGAGCCCGCTCAGCGCCCAGCCCGCCCAGCGCATCGGCCGCGAAGTCTCTGCGGTCATCGTCCCATCTCCCCCTGAAAGCCCGCGATCCGCCTCAATCGGTCTTGGCGAACTCCGCATCCACCACCAGCTCGATGCTCTCGCCGAATATGGCCGGCAGGCCGAAGTCGGCGGTGTTGATCCGGGTGCTCGCCTCGACGCCCATGCGCGGCTTGCCGAAGCCCTTGCCGGCGCCGACCAGCTCGACGTCGAAGGTCACAGGCCTGGTCTTGCCCATCAGGGTGAACTGGCCGTCCACCTGGCCGTGGGTCGGACCGGTCTGGCGGAATGCGGTCGACACGAAAGTCGCCTTGGGGAAGCCCTTGGCGTTGATGAACTTGTCGCCGATCTCGGCGGCGAAGCCCGGCACATTGGTGACGATGGAGGCGGTCTCGACGGTCACCGAGAGTTTCGTCTTGTCCAGCGCCGCGGGCTGCCAGGCGAGGTCGCCCTTCACCTTGTCGAAGCGGAAGACGCTCTTCGAATAGCCGATGTGGCTGACCTTCGCGATCACCGCGGCGTGCATCGGATCCAGCGCATAGGACCCGGCCAGCGCCTCCGTGGCGCTGTGCTCGCCGCAGGCGACGCCGGGGGGCAGGCCGGCCGGGCAGGCGGCTTGCGCGCTCGCCACGGCGGCGCTCGCCAGGATCAGGCCGAGCGTCGCGGCGCCGGCGATACGTTGAAGGCTCATGCGGGTCTTTTCCAGGTCTGTTTCAGGGACGGGTGACGGCGTCGCCGGACGGCGGGGTCTCGGCCTGTAGCTGGCCCAGGCGCCGGCGGATATGGGCCGCCTCGGCGGCGGTGTTGGCAAGGGCGATGGCCTGGCCGAAAGCCTCGCGGGCCTCGGGGTTGCGGCCGAGCTGGCTCAGGTATGCGCCGCGCGAGCCGTGGAACTGGAAGTAGCCGCCCAGACTGCCTTCCAGCGGCTCGATCATCGCCAGGGCGTCGGCGGGGCCCGCCACCTTGCTCACCGCCACCGCCCGGTTCAGTGTCACCACCGGCGACGGCGTGAGATGCTCCAGGGTGGCGTAGAGCCGCTCGATCCCCGCCCAGTCGGTATCCTCGGGCCTGCCCGCGCGGGCGTGCAGCGCGGCGATGGCGGCCTGCACCTGGAGGCCCCGGGCCGGCGGTGGCGCATGGCCTTGTCGATCAGCGCCAGGCCCTCGGCGATCATGCCCCGGTTCCAGAGCGCCCGGTCCTGCTGTTCCAGGAGCACCACCTCGCCACCGGCGTCGAACCGGGCCGGCGCGCGGGCGTGCTGCAGCAGGAGCAGGGCCGTCAGCCCCATGATCTCGGGCTCCGTCTGGAACAGCCGCTGCAGCAGGCGGGCCAGCCGGATCGCCTCGTCGCAGAGCGGCGCGCGGGCGTCGGCCTCGCCCGAGCGGCTGGAATAGCCCTCGTTGAAGATCAGGTAGACCATGGCCGCCACGGCCGCGAGGCGCTCGGCGCGCTCGACAGGCCCCGGCGTCTCGAAGGCCACCTCGGCCTTGGCGATGCGCGCCTTGGCCCGCGTGATCCGCTGTTCCATGGCCGCCTCGCCGACCAGGAAGGCGCGCGCGATCTGCCGGACGCCCAGGCCCGAGACGATGCGTAGCGCGAGCGCGATCTGCTGGGTCGCCGGCAGCTCCGGATGGCAGCAGATGAACATCAGCCGCAGGATGTCGTCGCGGTAGTGCGAGCCGTCCAGCCGCTCGGCCATGGGCGTCTCGACGTCGTCAACGTCGGAGATCGTCTCCTCGGGCGGCAGGTCGGTCTGGCGGCTACGCTTGCGCACCCCGTCCAGGGCGGCGTTGCGGCCGACCAGGATCAGCCAGGCGGCCGGGTCGCGCGGCGGGCCCTTCTCGGGCCAGCTCCGGAGCGCCCTGAGGCAGGCGTCCTGATAGGCTTCCTCGGCGGTGTCGAGGTCGCGGAAATAGCGTAGCAGGGCGCCGATCGCCTGGGGCCGCGCCGAGGTCAGGGCGGCGTCGATCCAGGCCATCTCGCTCATGCCGGCAGGGCTCCCGGCAGGAACAGGCGGAGCGGCCGGATCTCGTAGGAGCCGCCGGGATTGGCCTGGCCGAGTTCGCGCGCGACGCCGAGCGCCTCGTCGAGGTCGGCGCAGTCGATCACATAGAAGCCCAGCAGCTGTTCCTTGGTCTCGGCGAACGGGCCGTCGATGACCAGCGGCGGGTCGGTCTTGCGAAGCGTGGTGGCCGCGGTGGTCGGCATCAACCGCAGCGACGGGCCGAGCTTGCCGGCCTTGAGCAGCCTGTCGTGGACGACGCCCAGCCTGGCCATCACCGCGTCGTCCTCCTCCTGGCTCCAGGCGAAGACCACGTCCTCGGCGTTGTAGCAGAGCAGGGCATAGAGCATCGGCGGGCTTTCCTCTCAGGCGTAGGACGCGCGACTATGCCCCGGTCCGACCGCGCCCCACAAAAATTTCCTGCGCCAGCGTCTCCTCTTCCTCTCGCTCCGCGGGGAGAGGAGGGCGCCCAGCCTTAAGCCTCGCTTCACGCGGGCCGCCTAGGCTCCCGCCATGAACGTCACGCCGATCTCGCCCACGGCCATGGCCGTGCGGGTGGAGGCCATCCAGGCCGTCGAGGGCGAGCTGATGGCGGTGGCCGACGCCGCCGCCACGGCCGAGACGCCGGCGGCCGAGACCCGTCCGCAACCGCCGGCCAGCACGCCCGGCAAGGCTGTCGACGTCGCCCGCGCCCAGGCCGCCGGCCGCCAGGCCAGCCTGGCCCCGCTGTTCGCCGACCTCGCCCAGGCGATGACGGCGCCGGTCCTGTCGGCGCCGGTCAGGGCCGCCATCGCCAAGGTGCTGGCGCTGCAGACCCCGCTGGCCGGCCCCTGGACGGCGGAGACGTTGAAACAGGCCGTCGCCCAGTCGGGGCTGTTCCTGGAGGCCCATCTCGCCGCCGCCGGCCGCCGCGACCCGCCGCCCGCCGACCTGAAGGCGGCGCTGCTCACCCTGCAGCAGGCCCTGGGCCCGGTCCGCCCGACGGCGCATGCGTCCACCGCCGCGCCGCCGGCCCGCGACGCCATGCTGGAGGGCCAGCCGGCCCAGGCCGCCACCTTGCCGACGACCGCCGATGCGTCGGCCATCGCCCAGCACCTGCGCGGCGAGGCGGACCAGGCGATCGCCCGCCAGACCCTGCACCAGCTGGCCTCCCTGCCGGACGGCCCGGTGACCGCCTGGATGTTCGAGCTGCCGCTGGCCACGCCCCAGGGGACGGCGCTGGCCCAGTTCGAGGTCGAACGGGATGGCGCCGCCGCCGATCCGGCCGAGGCCTGGAGCGCCCGCTTTTCGCTCGACGTCGAACCGCTGGGCCCGGTCCATGTGCAGCTCAGCCTGAACGGCGCCGGCGCGGCCGTCACCGTCTGGGCCGAGCGGGAGGAGGGCCTGGTCCGCCTGCGGCTGGAGGGCGGCGAGCTGGCCCAGGCCCTGCCGGCCAAGGTCACCTTCCGGCCCGGCGCGCCCAGCCGGCCCGCGCCGTCGCCCGGCGCCTTCGTGGACCAGGCCTCGTGAGCGCGCCCGACCGGCGCCCGCTGGCGGTCGCGCTGCGCTACGAGGCGCCGAACGCGCCCAAGGTGGTGGCCGTCGGCCGGGGCGAACTCGGCCAGCGGATCATCGACACCGCCCGGGCCCACGGCGTGCCGCTGGAGACCAACGCCCCGCTCGCCGAGGCGCTGTCCACGGTCGAGCTGGAAAACGAGATCCCGGAGGCGCTCTACGAGGCCATGGCGGTGATCATCGCCTTCATCCTGCGCGCCGCCGAGGCGCCGGCGCCGGCCTTGCCCCTGAGACCCTGAGTCGCGGCCAGGCGGTCCCGGTGCGACCATCTGCGGGGCTGCGGCAAGCTGGACCGCAAGGCAGGGTGGCGCTATCAACCTTGGGTAGTTGAATGGCCGTTGAAAAACCCGCGCCGGCGTCGTTGGCCGTCCAGTTGGGCGAGGCCCTGCTGCGCGACGGCCGCGCCGAGGGGATGCTGGCGTGCGATTCGGCCGGCGGCGTCTCGTTCTGCAACGCCGCGGCGGCCCGCGTCCTGCGCACCACCCGCGCCAAGGCCGAGGGCGCTAACCTCGCGGCCCTTCTGGACCCGCTCCCGGACACCACGCTCAAGCTTCGGTTCCTGAGCGCGCTACGCGACCGCGCCTCCATCCAGTTTGTCGTGGCCCGTCCGGCCCGGGCGGACGAATGGGTGGAGGTGCGCGGCCTGCCGATCGCCGGCGGCATGGCCTTCCTGCTCAAGGACGTCACCGATCAGGAGCGCGGCGAGCGGACGATCCGCCGCAAGGAACAGCGCCTGCGGGCGGCCAATGAGAGCCTGCGGCTGGCCCACCAGGCGGCGCGGGCGGCCACCTGGGAGTGGCGGGCCGGCCAGTCCCTGCGCTGGCTGGACATCGCCGCGGCCCGCGCGCTCGTCGGCCTGTCCTCCGCCGCGTCCGCCGAGGAGGACATCGCCGACTGGCGCACCTTCGTTCTGCCGCAGGACATGCCGGCGGTCTCCACGGCCCTGAAGGGCCTGCGGGGCGCCGACGAGGTGGAGTTCGAATACCGGGTGGCGGGGGCGAACGGCCACGCCTGGCTGCGCTCCAGCGCCGCGGTGGTCGAGCGGCTGGCCGACGGCGCGCCGGGGCGGGTGTCCGGCGTCACCCTGGATGTGACGTCGCAGAAGAACGCCGAGGCCAAGCTGCAGCGCGAGATCCAGGAACGTGTGCGCGCCGAGGAGCACCAGCAGCTGCTGATCCACGAACTCAACCACCGGGTGAAGAACATGCTGGCCACCGTCCAGTCGGTGGCGCGCCAGAGCCTGAGCGGACTGGGCGCGGGCAGCGCGCGGGCGGATTTCGAGGATCGCCTGATGGCGCTGGCCTGGACCCACGACATCCTGACCAAGGAGCGCTGGGCGGGCGCCTCGCTGCTGACCATCGTCGAGCGGACGCTCGCGCCGCATGTGAGGGACGATCGCGTGGCGTTCAGCGGGCCCGACCTGCGCCTCACCCCCAAGATGGCGCTGGCGCTGGCCATGGGGCTGCACGAACTGGCCACCAACGCGGTGAAGTACGGGGCGCTGGCCAACGACAGTGGCCGGGTCTGCGTCGACTGGCGCGTCGACACCAAGGGGGACGGCGCCCGCCTCGTCGTCGACTGGCGCGAGCAGGGCGGCCCGCCGGTGGCGCCGCCGCTCAGGCGCGGCTTCGGTTCACGGCTGCTGGAGCGCGGCCTGGCCGGGGAGCTGGGCGGGCCGGTGGTCATCGCCTTCGAGCCGGCCGGCGTGAGCTGCCGGATCGACGCACCCCTCGAGGCCGCGCCGCCCGAGACCGATCCCCGCTCCGGGCCGGGGCCGCGCTCGTTCCTGGGCGACCGGCCGGGTCTCGGACTGAACTGACGCGCGCCTCCGGGAGGTTGACACCCGCGCCGCGCCTCCCGCAAACCGCGTGGGTGACCGCTGAAGTTCCAACCCTCGAGCCGGCCGCCCCGGCGTTTCCGCCGCAGCGCGCGGGCCTGGGCATCGCCTATCGGGCCGGCGCGATGGTCTGCATCGCCAGCCTGGCGGCGATCGTGAAGTGGACGGGCCTGCGCGGTATTCCGGTCTTCGAGATTATCTTCTTCCGCAACGCCTTCGCCTTCCTGCCGCTCGGCCTCTACATCTGGCGGACGACGGGTCTCTCGGTGCTGCGGACCCAGCGGCCGATGGGCCATCTGACCCGCTCCGCGATCGGCCTGGTCGGCATGGTCGGCGCCTTCTCGGCCATGCAGCACCTGCCGCTCACCGAGGCCACGGCGCTGCAGTTCGCCTCGCCGCTGTTCATGACCGCGCTGTCGGCCCTGATCCTGGGCGAGCGGGTCGGCCGGCATCGCTGGGGCGCGGTCGTCGTGGGCTTCCTGGGCGTCCTGATCATGGTCCGGCCGGTCCCTGGACACTTCAACCCGGTCGGCGTCAGCTTCGCCCTGATCGGCGCGGTGGGCGCGGCCGGCGCCATGGTCGCCATCCGCCAGATCGCCAGCGAGAAGGGCGCGACCATCGTCTTCTATTTCACCCTGGCCGGGACCTGCTTGGGCCTGGCGGGCTCGGCCTTCCACTGGGTGACGCCGGACCTGCCGACGCTGGGCCTGCTGATCCTGGGCGGCGTCCTGGGCGGGGTGGGCCAGATGCTGCTGACCGAGGCGGTGCGCGTGGCCCCGGTCGGCGTGGTCGCGCCCTTCGACTACACCCAGCTGATCTGGGCCTCCGGCTTCGCCTTCCTGATCTGGGGTGAGTTGCCGCGCTTGGCGACCCTGGCCGGCGCGCTCGTGGTGGCCGCCAGCGGGGTCTACATCCTGCACCGCGAGATCCGCGCCCACCGCCGGGCCGCCGAACTGGCCGGGCTCTGACCCCGCCCGAGCTTCACGTTGACAGCGGGCGGGGGCGGGTGGACTCTCTTCGGAACGCCGGTATGCGGCCTATCTCCACGCTGGCCGCCTGGCGATGGTTGGAGACGACCCCATGAAGCAGCTGACCCTTGGCGTGGCCGTCCTGGCGGCGTTCGCCGGCGCGACGGGGGCGCACGCCTTCGTCACCGTGCTGGGCGGCGGCCAGGCCGAGGCCTGCTCGCTGGCCGCCATCACCGGCAAGACCGGCCCCAAGTTCATCGAGCTCTGCACCAGGGCCATCGAGGACGAGCAGCTGTCGCCCCGCGACCGGGCCAGCACCTACATCAACCGCGGAGTCCTGAAGATCCGGGTGAAGGACTGGACCGCGGCGGGCAAGGACTTCGACATGGCCGTCCAGATCAAGCCCGACCTGGGCGACGCCTATGTGAACCGAGGGGCCGCCTCGCTCGGCCAGCACCGCTACGCCGAGAGCATCGTCGATCTCAGCAAGGGCATCCAACTGGGGTCCGAGGAGCCGGCCAAGGCCTATTACAACCGCGCGCTGGCCTACGAGGGCGTGGATGACATGAAGGCGGCCTACTACGACTACCTGAAGGCGTCCGAGCTTTCCCCCGACTGGGCGGCGCCGAAGAACGAGCTCGTGCGCTTCACGGTCTCGCCCAAGGAGTAGCGGCGGGCGCGGACAGTCCCCATCTCTGGCACATGCGCGCCCTGGTGCTCATCCTTGGCCTGGCCTGCGCCGCCCCGGCGGCCGCGCAGGACTACCTGGGCCTCACCCTGCAGAACGACGCCGCCCGCGCCGCCGAGGCCGAGCAGGCCCGCCAGCGGGAGGTGGCGCTGTCCAACCAGGTCTCGGCGCTGGAGGCCCGGGCGCAGACCGACCAGGCGCTGCGCGACATAGCGGCCATGGGTCAGCGGCCGGTCCTGCCCGCGCCCGCCAACCCCAAGGTCCCGTCGCCCACCTTCGACGCCGGCGCCTTCGCCTCGATCCCCGACAGCGCGCTGGCCGCCTCCAACGCCCGGGTCAAGGCGGCGGCGCAGAATCGCCGCTGATTTTCATCCGTCATGGCCGGGCTTGTCCCGGCCACCCGTAGACACCGACGTCTCAGGATCGAGCGCGGCGACGCCGTCGCAAACCTTGAGGCGCTTGCGTTTCTGGGTGGCCGGGACGAGCCCGGCCATGACGAAAAAGGGTGCGCGAGCCAAGGGACCCTAGGTGCGGTGGCCGCGTTAGCGTCTGATACGCTCAAGCCTGGGGAGACCACAGCATGCGTTGGATGGGCGGACGGGAGTCCGGGAATATCGAGGACCGCCGGGGCATGGGGCCGGTCGGCGTGGGCGGCCTGGGAGCCGGCGGCGTCGTCCTGGCGCTGATCGGCTATTTCGTCTTCGGCATCGACCCGCGCACCACCGCCGGTCTCGTGTCGGGCGCCCAGCAACAGGGGCAGGAGCAGCCGGCGGGCTTCCAAGGTCCGCCGAAGGACGAGGCCGGCCGTTTTGTCGACGTGATCTCCACCTCGGTGGACGACGTGTGGTCCGGCATCTTCAAGCAGGCCGGGCGGACCTACGAACCGCCGGCCGCCGTGGTGCTCTACGACCAGTCCACCGGCACCGGCTGCGGGCTGGGCCAGTCGGCGATGGGGCCGTTCTATTGTTCGCAGGACCGCAAGGTCTATCTGGACCTGGCCTTCTGGAATGAGCTCGAGACCAGGTTCGGGGCCAAGGGCGAGGCGGCGCGCGCCTACGTCATCGCCCACGAGATGGGCCACCACGTCCAGAACCTGCTGGGCGCCACCGACCAGGCCCAGCGGATGGGCGCGCGCGGCGCGGCGTCGGGCTCGGTGCGCCTGGAACTGCAGGCCGACTGCTATGCCGGCGTCTGGGTCGCCCACGCCCCGGAGGTCTCCGGCGGACAGGTGCAGCTCGATCCCAAGGACGTGGAGGACGGCCTGCGCGCGGCGGCCTCGGTGGGCGACGACACCCTGCAGCGCGAGGCGACCGGCCACGTCGCCCCCGACAGCTTCACCCACGGCACGTCCGACCAGCGCATGCGCTGGTTCCGCACCGGCGTCACCACCGGCGATCCCGACAAGTGCGACACCTTCGGCGCGGCCAGGCTCTAACCGCCCGTCGCCTTTCCGCGCGCTTGCCGGGCGATGGCCGCGGGCCGGCGCCAGGGCCGCCAGGAGTCGCCCGGCCCCGCCGGGTCGCCCAGGTGATAGCCGGCGATCAGGCCCGTGACCGGACCCAGCGGCTGCGGCGCGATCGGCCTCAGGCGCGTATGGCCCGCGAGCCGCAGGGCCTCCAGCCCGGCGCCAAGGCCGTCGTGTTGTCGGATCGCATCCTCGACAAGCGCCTCTCCGCAACCCAGCCAATGGGCGGCCAGACGGGTGCGCAGGGCGGCGATCTCGGCCCGGTGTCGGGCCGCGCCCGGCCCGGCCGCCTCGAAGGACATGTCGCATTCGGTGTCGAACCCCATCGAGCGGTTGTTTAGGTTGGCCGAGCCGATCCTCAACAGCCGGTCGTCGATGATGGTCAGCTTGGCGTGGACGATCATCGTGCGGCCGAGCGAGGTGACCCCGCTGTAGGCGCGGAACCGCCCGTGCCGGTCGGCGTCCATCAGCCGCTGGAGGAACCGCGAGCGCGTGCGGTCCATGGTCACCTGGTCGAAGTAGCTGGGCGAGTGCTCCGCCCCGATCAGGATCACCTCGGGGCCGTCCCGCTCGGCCAGGCGCCTGGCCAGGGCCTGCGAGATGGCCGGCGCGGTGAAATACTGGTTCTCCATGTAGATGCAGCGCGTGGCCTGGGCGATGGAATCCAGGTGCAGGGCGAGGACCTCGGCCGTCTCCGGCGCGCCGCGCCAGGCGGCCATCGTCCGTGAAAATCCGACATTCACGCCGGCCAGGCCCGGTGGGATGGCGGCGGGCCAATGCGGCTTGGCCGGCGTCGCGGGCGCGGGCAGGATCTCGCCGGTCGCCCGCAGCCATCGTTCGCGGAACAGTTCGCCCAGCACCTGGGCCGGGGCGCCCTGGACCAGGCCCATGACCTCGTGGCGGCTGGGGTAGCAGGCCGGCTTGCCGGGCTTCATCCGCCGGCGGGGGTCGTCATCCAGGTGCTGGACGGTGTCCCAGCGGTCCGGGCCGATGTCGCCGCCGCCGCAGAACGCCACCACGTCGTCGATGACCAGCATCTTCTGATGGTGGCAGGCGCCGCGCGGCAGCTTGCCGTCGAGGACGAACTTGACCCGCGATCCCTCGAAATCCTTGCGGTCCAGCAACGGGAAGAAGTTCTGCGTCGCGGCCACCGGCATGGCCGACTTCCAGCACAGCACGCGGACGTCCAGTTTCCGGTTTCCGTCGGCCAGCGTCTTGAGGAACTCGGCGATACAGTCTTCCGGCCTGGTCTCGCCGCCGGGTCGCGGATGGAACGGCGTCTGCGGTTCGAACGCCCAGTTCAGGAAGTGGATGGAGCGACTTGCCTGGCGCATCGCTGCCATCGCCGCATCGTAGTAGTCGGCCATGTCGATAATCAGCGCCGCGCGATCCGCCCGATCGCGCCGCCAGCAGGTGGTTCCGGGCTCCAGCAGCACTGGCCATCTCCTCGCCGAGCTTAGCCGTTGGCGTACAGCCCTAACGATATGGCGGGCGCTTAGCTCCCCGGCAGCGCCGGGATGGGTTCGAAGCCCAGGCAGACCGCCACGCAGCGCCGGGCCAGGAGCTCGCCCGGATCGATCAGCGGGACACGAAGATCGCCAGGCCCCATCACCAGCGGGACCTCGGTGCAGCCGGCGATCACCGTCTCCGCCCCGCCGCCGATCAGGTCGGCCGCGTAGCCCGCCATCTCGCGGCGCACGGCGGGACCCGTGTCGCCGGCCTTGATCCGGTAGAGGGTGGCCATGAAATCCTCCTGCCGGGCGGGGTCGAGGCTCACCAGTCCCATGGCCTGGGCGGCGAGGTATTCGCGGTAGAGCCGGAGCGCGCCCTTGGTGCCCAGCACGCCGGCGCGCCGGGTGCCGCTGTCGCGGGCGGCGTGCGCGGCGGTCTCGATCATGTCGATCAGCGGCAGGCCGCTCGCCCGCTGGATCAGGCCGGCGTGGGCGTGCGCCGTGTTGCAGGCGATCGCCAGCACCTGGGCGCCGGCCCCCTGGAGGGCCCCGGCCATCTCCGCCAGCACGGCGCCGGCCGCCGCCCCGGTCGGGCCGTTGCGGTCGGGGACCTTGGGGTTGATGTCGCAGATCACCCGGATGTGGTCCTGGTCCGACTTGGCCGGCGTGAAGGCCTGCAGCTTGGTCAGGAAGTCCAGCGTCGCCGCCGGGCCCATGCCGCCCAAGACCCCAAGCACCAGCGAGTCCGGAACCTCGCTCATGTGAGCCTGCCTTCCATCTCCGACTGGTAGCCGAAGAGGCCCTGCGCCCCGCCGGTGTGCAGGAAGACCACCGTCTCGCCGTCGAACCGGCCGGCGGCGGAGAGCGCGATCAGCCCCTTCATCGCCTTGCCCGAATAGACCGGGTCGAGGACCAGGCCCTCGGTGCGCGCGGCCAGGGTCAGGGCGTCGATCACCAGCTGGTCGATCAGGCCGTAGCCCGCGCCCACAAAGTCGCAGTCGCACTCGACCATCTCGCGGGTCACCCGTTCGCGATGACCCAGCAGCCCCGCGGTGTCGGCGGCCAGCTTGAAGACATTGGCCTCCTGTACGTCACGGGGCGCGCGCACGCCGATGCCCAGGACCGGGATGTCGGCGCCCATCACCGCCAGCCCCGCGACGAGGCCCGCTTGCGTACCCGCGCTGCCGGTGGCGGTGACGATCAGGTCGATCTCCAGGCCCATCCCGTTGGCCTGGGCCACCAGCTCAAGCGCGCATTCCGCATAGCCCAGGGCGCCGATGATGTTGGAGCCGCCGCCGGGGATCACGTAGGGACTGCCGCCCGCCGCATGCACCTCGGCGGCGACTTCCGCGAGCGCCAGGTTCATGTCGGTCCCGGCCGGCACGCGGCGGATGCGCGCGCCCAGCAGCTGGTCGAGCAGGACGTTGCCGCCCTGGGTGTAATCCACGGCGGTCGATCCGGTGCGCTCCTCCAGGATGATCTCGCAGTCCAGGCCGAAGCGGGCGGCGGCGGCGGCCGTCTGGCGCACGTGGTTCGACTGCACGGCGCCCTGCGTGACCAGCGTGTCGGCCTCGTTGGCGAGCGCATCGCCCAGCAGGAATTCCAGCTTGCGGGTCTTGTTGCCGCCGCCGGCCAGGCCCGTGCAGTCGTCGCGCTTGACCCACAGGTTGGGACCGCCGGCGGCTGGACCCGACAAGGCCTCGCTCAGCCTGGGCAGCGGCTCCAGCGGAGTCGGCAGGTGGGCGAAGCGGACGGGATTGAAGCGGGCGAAATGCATGGCGCCCGACCTACTGCATTTTCCCGCACAGGGGGACCCGCTTCACGCGGGCCTCACACGCTGATCTGCGTGCCCAGCTCCACAACCCGTCCCGGCGGGATGTGGAAGAAATCCACCGGATCGGCCGCGTTGCGGGTGAGCCAGATGAACAGCTTGTCCATCCCCGGCGGCAGCAAGGGGTGGGCGGCCCGCACCAGGGTGCGGCGGCCGACGAAGAAGGAGGTGTTCATGATGTCGAACCGGATCCCCTGGCCGCGCAGCGCCGCGAGCGCGCGCGGCACGTTCGGGGTCTCCATGTAGCCGTAGGTGAGGCGGACGCGGGTGAAGTCCGGCGAGACGGTCGTGATCTCGGCGCGGCCGGCCTCCTCGACGCGCGGGGTCTGGGCGGTCTCGATGCTGACGATCAGGTTCGCCTGGTGCAGCACGCGGTTGTGCTTGAGGTTGTGCAGCAGGGCGCCCGGCACGCGGGTGGGATCGGAGGTCAGGAACACCGCGACGCCCGGCGCGCGATAGACCGACCGGGACGACGCCAGGCTGAGCGCCACCTCCTGGAGCGGCGGCGTGTCGTGCTCGGCCTTGCGCCGCACGAGGTCGGCGCCGCGCGCCCAGGTGGCCATGACGAAGAACAGCGCCGCCCCGATCATCAGCGGCACGAAGCCGCCCGACAGCAGCTTCAGCGCGTTGGCGCCCAGGAAGACCGTGTCAATGGCCAGCAGCGGTCCGATCAGGGCGAGCGCGCCCCACAGCGGCCACTTCCATTCACGGGTCACCACGATGAACGCCAGGGTCGTGGTGACCACCATGGTGCCGGTGACCGCCAGGCCATAGGCGTGGGCCAGGCCGCTGGAGGTGTGGAAGATGCCGACCAGTAGCACGACGCCGATCGCCAGCAGGATGGTGATCTGCGGGATGTAGATCTCGCCGGCCTGGGTCTCGGAGGTCCGGCGGACCGTGAGCCTCGGCAGGTAGCCCAGCTGGATGGCCTGGTTGGTCAGCGAGAACGCCCCGGTGATCACCGCCTGGCTGGCGATGATCGTCGCCAGGGTCGCCAGCACCACCAGCGGGATGCGCAGCGGCAGGGGTATCATCTGGAAAAACCAGTCGCTGTTGGGGACCGCCGCCCCATGCGCCATCGCGATCTGGTGCAGCGCGAACCCGCCCTGGCCCAGGTAGTTCAGCAGCAGCGCCGGCAGGACGAAGAACAGCCAGGACGCCTGGATCGGCCAGCGCCCGAAATGCCCCATGTCGGCGAACAGCGCCTCGGCGCCGGTCACCGTCAGGAACACCGAGCCCAGCACGAAGAATCCCGCCAGTCCGTGATGCAGCAGGAAGCCGACCGCATGGTGCGGGCTGAGGGCCGCCAGCACGCGCGGCTCGGCCAGGATGTGCGGAACGCCGACGCCGGCGATGGCCACGAACCAGACCAGGCAGATGGGTCCGAACCAGCGGCCGACGATGGCCGTCCCATGCGACTGGACCAGGAACAGGCCCAGCAGGATCGTCAGGCTGGCGGCGATGACGACGGACTGGCTGACGTGGTCGGCGAGCGCCGGGACCGACCGCAGCCCCTCGACCGCCGAGAGCACCGAGATCGCCGGCGTGATGATCGCGTCGCCATAGAACAGCGCCGCCCCGGTCACGCCCAGGATGAAGATCAGCCGGGTCCGCCGGCCGACGGCGGTCTCCGCCAGCGCGGCCAGGGACAGCACCCCGCCCTCGCCGTGGTTGTCGGCGCGCATCAGGAACAGCACATATTTGACCGTGACCACCAGGATCAGGGCCCAGAAGGCCAGGGAGACCACGCCCATCACCGCGTCCGGCGTCACGCCCCCGGCCTGGCCCAGCGCCTCGCGGAAGGCGTAGAGCGGACTGGTGCCGATATCGCCGAACACCACGCCGACGCTGCCCAGCGCGAGCGTCCAGAACCGCCGGGGCGTCGCCGCTCCGTGGGGTGTGGCGGCGGCTTCGATCGCAGCGGTCATGGGTCTTTCCGCCGCGCTTGCGCATCGCGGGCTGCCGACAGGACGGGGTCGCAGGATTACGCGCCCTGGGCGTTAGGAAGCCATCCGGCTGGCGGGCGCCGGGGATAAGGGAAACGTAAAGGTCGCGGGCTCAGCCGAGCCAGCGGTAGCCGACCCCCGGTTCCGTCACGATCAGGGCCGGCGCGGACGGCTCCGGCTCCACCTTCTGGCGCAGCTGGCCCACGAACACCCGCAGGTACTGGACGTCCTGCGCGTGCGCCGGTCCCCAGATGGCGGTCAGCAGCTGGCGGTGGGTGACCACCTTGCCGCTCCCCTGCACGAGCTGGGCAAGCAGGTCGTACTCGCGCGGCGAGAGCCGGATCGCCTCGCCGGCGCGGGTGACCAGGCGCTTGACCAGGTCGATGGTCAGGTCGCCCGACGTGACCACGGGCTCCGCGCCGCCGGCCCGCAGCCTGTGGCGCATGGCGACCCGCAGGCGGGCCAGCAGTTCGCCGACGCCGAACGGCTTTTCCACATAGTCGTCGGCGCCGCGGTCGAGGGCGTCGATCTTCTCGGTCTCCCGGTCGCGGGCCGACAGGATCAGGATCGGACCGTCGTAAAAGGCCCGGGCCTTCTCCAGGACCTCCGAGCCGTCCATGTCCGGCAGCCCGAGGTCGAGCACCACCGCGTCGGGCGCCTTGCGGGCGATCTCCCGCAGGCCATCGGCGCCGGTGTCGGCGCGGACGGGCTCGTAGCCGGCGGCGTCGAGCGCCGGGCCCAGGAACCGGTGGATCTGCGGCTCGTCGTCGATCACCAGGATGCGGGGCCGATGCGCGCTCATGGCAGGACATCCGGCATGGCGTGCGCCTTGGGCAGGCTGACCAGGATGCGGGTGCCCCGGCCGTCGTGGATCGGGCTGGCCGCCGCGATGCGGCCGCCCATGGCCTCGACGAAGCCCTTGGATATCGCCAGGCCCAGGCCCGCGCCCTTGCCCCGGTCGGTGGCTTCGTCCAGGCGGCGGAATTTCTCGAACACCATTTCCAGGTCGGCCGTGGGGATGCCCCGGCCCTCGTCCTCGATGCTGATGACCACATTGCGGCGGTCCTCGTAGATGGCGACCTCGATGTCGGTCCCGTCGGGGCTGTAGGCGATGGCGTTCTCCAGGATGTTGACCAGCGCCTGTTCCAGCAGCGACGGGTCGGCCATCACGGTGCTGAGCTGGTCGGGCAGGTCCCACGTCACCTTGCGGCCCTCCAGCCTGCGCTTCACGCGGTCCACGCCGGCGCGGAGCACGTCGCGGATGTCCACCCATTCGCGGCGGGTGACCAGGGCGTCGCCCTCCAGCCGGGTCATGTCGAGGAGGTCGCCCACGTAGCGGTTCAGCCGTTCGGCCTCCTCCCGGATCGACACCAGCAGGTCCTGGCGGACCTTGGCCGACAGCGACTTGCCGTAGTCGATCAGGGTGGTCGCCGAGCCCAGCACCGTCGCCAGCGGGGTGCGCAGGTCGTGGCTGACGGAGTTCAGCAGCGCCGCGCGCAGGCGGTCGGTGCGGCGCAGCGCCTCGGCGTCCACGGCGCCGGCGGCGAACTCCGCGCGCTCCAGGGCGACGGCGCCCTGGTCCAGCAGGGCCGCCACGAACCGCTCGCCGTCGTCGCTCGCGAGCGCCGCCGGATCGACGCCGGCGACTCCGGCCCGGGTCTTGACCCCCTGCAGCGGGCGGAAGGTCCAGTCGGCGGTCGGCAGGGTTCCGGTGCCGGCGCCGGCCGCTTCACCCTTTTCCCAGGCCCAGCGCGCCGCGGCCATGTCGCCGGGCGAGAGCGCGTCGAGCGCCGGCGAGGCCGCCGCGATCTGGATGTCGTCGCCGGCGGGCGTCAGCACCACGGCCTTGCCGCTGGTCGCCGCCGCCAGCTGTTCGGCGAGCGCGATGGCCGCGGCGTCGGTCGTCGCGGCCGCCGATAGCCGCCGGGTGGCCGACAGCACGGCCGAGATCGCCGAGGCCCGTCTGGCCACCGCGCGCGCCTGGTCGCGCACCCGGCCGGTCAGCCAGCCGGTGGTCATGGCGACCGCGAAGAACACCACGAAGGTCAGCACGTCCCCCGGATGGCCGATGAACAGGGTGAACTTCGGGGCCAGGAACAGGAAGTTGTAGACGAAGGCCGCGGCAGCGGCGGCGGTCACGGCGGGCCAAAGGCCGAACGCCAGCCCGGTGACCAGCACGCTCAGCATGAACACCATGGCGAGGTTGGCGCTCTCCACATACCGGTCGAACAGCCAGGCCGCCGCCGTCGCCGCGCCGACGCTGGCCAGCGCGCCGAGGTGGCCGAGCCAGGGGACCGGGCCGGCCGGCCGGCCGGCCGGGCGGGTGGCGGCCTCGCCCTCCGCCGACTCGGTGATCACGTGGATCGCCGCCCCGCTGGTCTCCTGCAGCAGGGCGGTGAGCAGGTTGCGGCGGAAGGGCAGGGGCCGGCGGCGCGTCTTGCCGACCACGATCTGGGTCAGGTTGTTGCGCCGGGCGTAGTCCAGCACGCTGCCGACCAGGTCGTCGCCGGTCAGCGCCACCGTGGCGGCGCCCAGCTGGTCGGCCAGCTTCAGGGCCTCGCGCAGCTTCTGGGCCGCCTGAGGCGGGGGTGGGGCCATGTTCGGGCGTTCGACGTGGGCCACGGTCCAGGGCGCGTTCATCATCATGTCGGAGAGCCTGCGCCCGGCCCGGACCAGGGCGGTGGCCATCGGGTCCGGACCGACCATTACCAGGATGCGCTCGCCGGCCGCCCAGGGCCCCTCCACGCCTGCGCGCTTCATGGCGCCGATGAGCTGGTCATCGACGGTTTGGGCGGCGCGGCGCAGGGCCAGCTCCCGGAGCGCCGTCAGGTTCTCCACCTTGAAGAACCGCTCGGCGGCGGTGCGCGCGGTCTCCGGCAGGTAGACCTTGCCCTCGGCCATCCGCTCGCGGAGTTCCGCTGGCGTGATGTCGATCAGCTCGATCTCGTCGGCGCGGGAGAGCGCGCCGTCCGGCACCGTCTCGCGCTGGCGCACGCCGGTGATCTTCTGCACCACGTCCACCAGGCTCTCCAGGTGCTGGACGTTCAGCGTCGTCCACACGTCGAGCCCCGCGGCCAGCAGCTCCTCGACATCCTGCCAGCGCTTGGGGTGGCGCGAGCCCGGCGCGTTGGAATGGGCGTATTCGTCGACCAGCAGCAGGCCGGGCCTCCGGGCCAGCGCCCCGTCCAGGTCGAACTCCAGCAGCGTGCGGTCCCGGTATTCGATGGGGTGGCGGGCCATCACCTCCAGGCCGCGCAGCAGGCTCTGGGTCTCCTTGCGCCCGTGGGTCTCGACCACGCCCACGAGGACGTCGCCGCCCTCGGCCTTCCGGCGGCGGGCGGCGCGCAGCATCTCGTAGGTCTTGCCGACGCCTGGGGACATGCCCAGGAAGACCTTGAGCCGGCCACGTCCTGGGCGGGCCGTGGCCGCCAGCAGGGCGTCCGGATCAGGCCGGCGCGGCTCGTCCTGGTTCATGGGCTGCGAGGTTGCGCCGCCGGTGTCGCGGCGTCGAGCGCCAGATTGGCCTTCAGCACATTGACGCGCGGCTGGCCGAAGACACCCAGCCAGGGCTGGGTGGTGTTGGCGGCGATCACGCGTTCGACCTCGCCCGGCGCGAGGCCGCGGGCCCGCGCCACCCGCGCCGCCTGGCGCCGCGCGTTGACCGGCGAGATGTCGGGATCGAGGCCGGAGCCGGAGGTGGTGAGCGCGTCGGCGGGGATCGGGCCCAGGCCTTCGCCCGCGAGGCCGGCCGCATCCTTGGCGACCCGCATGGCGAGGTCGGGGTTCAGGGGGCCCAGGTTGGAGCCGGACGAGCCCGAGGCGTCATAGCCGTCGGAGCCCGCCGCCGAGGGGCGCGGGTGGAGGTATTTCGGCTGGGCGAAGTTCTGGGCGATCAGCGCCGAGCCGATCACCTGGCCCCTGGCGTCGCGGATCAGGCTGCCGCCGGCCTGGGCGGGAAAGGCCAGCTGGCCGATGCCGGTGACCAGCAGCGGGTAGCCGACCCCCAGCAGCAGGGTGAAGAACAGGGTGGCGACGATCGCCGGGCGGATCTGGGAGAGCATGGCGGTCCTCACGCGAGGCCAAGGGCGGAGACGCCCAGGTCGATAAGCTTGATGCCGGCGAAGGGCGCGACGAGCCCGCCCAGGCCATAGACCAGCAGGTTGCGCTGCAGCAGCCGGCCGGCCCCGATGGCGCGGTACTTCACCCCGCGCAGCGCCAGCGGGATCAGGGCGATGATCACCAGGGCGTTGAAGATCACCGCCGACAGGATCGCGCTCTTGGGGCTTGAAAGTCCCATGACGTTGAGCGCGCCCAGCGCCGGCAGCGTGACGACGAACAGCGCCGGGATGATCGCGAAATACTTCGCCACGTCGTTGGCGATCGAGAAGGTGGTCAGCGCGCCCCGGGTGATCAGCATCTGCTTGCCCACCTCGACGATCTCGATGACCTTGGTGGGATCGGAGTCCAGGTCGACCATGTTGCCGGCCTCCCGCGCGGCCTGGGCGCCGGTCTGCATGGCCACGCCGACGTCAGCCTGGGCCAGCGCAGGCGCGTCGTTGGCGCCGTCGCCGCACATGGCCACCAGCCGGCCCTTGCCCTGCTCCTCGCGGATCAGCCGCAGCTTGTCCTCGGGCGTCGCCTCGGCCAGGAAGTCGTCGACGCCGGCTTCGGAGGCTATCGCGGCGGCGGTCACCGGATTGTCGCCGGTGATCATCACCGTGCGCAGGCCCATGCGGCGCAGGTCGGCGAAGCGCTCCTTCACATTGGGCTTCACCACGTCCTTCAGGTGGATCACGCCCACCAGGACCCCGTTCTCGGAGACCGCCAGCGGCGTGCCGCCCGAGCGCGCGATGCGGTCCACCGCGGCGCTGAACTCGGCCGGAGCCTCCTGCGGCGCCAGGCCGGACGACTTCAGGACCGCGTCCACCGCGCCCTTGCGCCAGGTCTCGCCGCCGGCCTCCAGGCCCGATTGACGGGTCGTGGCGCTGAACGGGATCACCGTCGCCCCGGCCGGCGCCTCCAGGACCAGGCCCTGGTTGCGGGCCAGCTCGACGATCGAGCGGCCCTCCGGCGTCTCGTCGCCCAGCGAGGCCAGCAGGGTGGCGCGCAAGGCCGCCTCCGGCCGCACGCCGGGCGCCGGGATCACCTCGGTCGCCATGCGGTTGCCGAAGGTGATGGTGCCGGTCTTGTCGAGCAGCAGGGTGTCGACGTCGCCGGCGGCCTCGACCGCCCGGCCGGAGGTCGCCAGCACATTCACCTTCAGCAGCCGGTCCATCCCGGCGATGCCGACGGCCGACAGGAGCCCGCCGATGGTGGTCGGGATCAGGCAGATGAAGAGGGCGCCCAGCACCATCGGATCCAGCGTCACGCCCGAGAAGGCGCCCAGGCCCAGCAGGGTGACCACGGCGATGAGGAAGATCAGGGTCAGCCCGGCCAGCAGCACGGCCAGCGCCACCTCGTTGGGGGTCTTCCGCCGGTCGGCGCCCTCGACCATGGCGATCATCCGGTCGAGGAAGGTGTTCCCGGCCTCCGAGGTGATGCGGACCTTGATCCAGTCGGAGACCACGGTCGTGCCGCCCGTGACGGCCGAGCGGTCACCGCCGCTCTCGCGGATGACCGGGGCGCTCTCGCCGGTGATGGCGGCTTCGTTGACCGAGGCGACGCCTTCGATGATCTCGCCGTCGGCGGGCACGACGTCGCCGGCTTCAACGAGCACGATCTCGCCGACCCCAAGCTTGTGGGCCGGCGTGGGCAGGATGGTCCCGGTCTTCGGATCGACGATCAGCTTGGCCTTGGTGGTCACGCGGGTGGCCCGCAGGCTGTCGGCGGCCGCCTTGCCGCGTCCCTCGGCGACGCTCTCTGCGAAGTTGGCGAACAGCACCGTGGCCCACAGCCAGAGCGCGATCTGCAGGGCGAAGCCCCAGCCGGCGTGGTCGCGGACGGCGAGCGCCGTCGAGGCGGTGGCCAGGATCGCCACGATCTCGGTGGCGAAGATCACCGGGTTGCCGGTCAGCTTGCGCGGGTCGAGCTTGACGAAGGCCTCGCCCACGGCGCGCCCGAGGATGGCGCCGGAGAAGCTGTCGGACAGCATGGAGGCCTTGCGGCGGTGGTCGCCCGTCGGGGCGGAAGCAAAGGTCATCTTGAAATCCCCAGGGGGTTTCAGAGGGCCGCGACCGCGTGGAGCACCTGGAAGTGCTCGACGATCGGGCCAAGGGCGAGGGCGGGGAAGAACTGCAGGCCCCCCATGATCAGGATCACCCCGATCAGCAGGCCAACGAACAGCGGCCCGTCGGTGGGAAAGGTCCCGGTCGTGGCGCCGAGCTTGGGCTTGGCGGCCAGCGAGCCGGCGATGGCCAGGACCGGGATGGCGTAGGCGAACCGGCCCAGCAGCATGGCGATTCCAAGGGTCGTATTGTACCAGGGCGTGTTGGCGGTCAGGCCCGCGAAGGCCGAGCCGTTGTTCCCGGTCGCCGAGGAGTAGGCGTAGAGGATCTCCGACAGGCCGTGCGGTCCGTGGTTCAGCAGGCCGCCCAGCGCCACCGGCAGCACCAGCGCCGCGGCGGTGAAGCCCAGGATCGACAGCGGCAGGATCAGCACGGCCAGCATGGCCAGCTTGATCTCCCGGGCCTCGACTTTCTTGCCCAGGTACTCCGGCGTGCGCCCGACCATCAGGCCCGCCACGAAGACGGCGATCAGGGCCATCACCACCATGCCGTAGAGGCCAGAGCCGACGCCGCCCGGGATGATTTCGCCGAGCTGGATCAGGAACATCGCCACCCCGCCGCCCAGCGGCATGAAGCTGTCGTGCATGCCGTTGACGCCGCCGTCCGAGGCGCCGGTCGTGGCGGCCGCCCAGACGGCGGTCGACGGCGCGCCGAAGCGGACCTCCTTGCCTTCCATGTTGACGGAGGCGTCGGCGTGGACGGCGGCCAGGGCGGGGGCGGGCTGGGCCTCCGCGGCGTAGATGGCGCTAGCGCCGGCGGCCAGGAGGATGGTCATCACCGCCACCAGGGCGCGGGCTTCCTTGCGGGCCAGGACGATCCGCCCGAAGGCCACGACGCAGCCGAACGACAGCGCGTTCATCGAGACGATCTCGATCAGGTTGGTGATGGCGTTGGGGTTCTCGAAGGGATGGGCGGAGTTGGCGTTGAAGATCCCGCCGCCGTTGGTGCCGAGCTGCTTGATCGCCTCCTGGCTTGCGGTGGGATAGAGCGCGATGGTCTGCCTGGCGCCCTCCACCGTGCGGGCCGTCACGTGGGCCAGCAGCGACTGCGGTTCGCCCAGCGCCATGTAGGCGGTGGCGACGACCAGCGAGATTGGCGCCAGGACGTAGAGGCTGATCCGGGTGAGATCGACCCAGAAGTCGCCAAGGCTTTCCGAGCGGTTGCCCGCGAAGGCGCGCGCCACGGCGGCGGCCAGGGCCATGCCGGCGGCGGCCGACAGGAAGTTGTGCGAGGTCAGCCCGGCCATCTGGGAAAAGGTCGAGACCGTGGTCTCGGGCACATAGGACTGCCAGTTGGTGTTGGAGACGAAGCTGACCGCGGTGTTGAACGCCAGATCCGGCGAGAGGCCCGGAAACCCCTGCGGGTTCAGCGGCAGCCGGTCCTGGAAGCGCAGGATCAGGTACAGCACGACGAAGCTGGCGATCGAAAAGGCCAGGAAGCTCATGGCGTAGGCGAGCCAGGTCTGGCCCTTCTCCGGCTTGACGCCGCAGGCGGCGTAGAGCCCGCGCTCGACGGGCCCCAGCACCGTATCTAGCCAGGTGCGCTCGCCGGCCCAGACCCGGCCGAGGTAGAGGCCCAGCGGCCAGCCCAGCGCGACCGTGAGGCCAATGGTGAGGGCGATCTCCGCCCAGCCCGATCCGTTCATCAGAACTTCTCCGGGCGGAGCAAGGCGACCACCATGTAGCCGCCGATGACGAGGGCCCCCAGGCCCCAGATGACATTGGCCAGCATCAGAGGCGCCTCAGGGCGGCGGCGTAGCCGGCGAACAGGGCGAACACCCCGATGCCGATGGCCAGGTAGAGCAGGTCGAGCATGCGATCCTCCGGTCGGCGTCCGCATGAAGGAGCGCCGAGCACGGCTAGATCACATTGATGCGCGTCAAGCTTCGAGACGGCCTTCGGGCCCGGGACATAAGGGCGGCGTAAGGGCTTTCGCGCGCGCCCGATCGGGCCTAACGTCGCAGCCTCCTCGGGGGGCCGCGCCAAGCGGCTGAGAGGCGGGTGATCCCGCGACCCGTCGAACCTGATCCGGGTCATGCCGGCGAAGGGAAGGAAGCGGTTTCCGACCCTCGCGTGCGTGGCCCAGCCCCGGAGCCGCACCAATGAACAAGCCCATCGCCAACCTGGAACCCGCGCAGATCCCGACGGGAGAGCGCCCCGGCTCGCGCAAGGTCTATCAGCAGGGCGTGCTGTGGCCCGACATCCGCGTGCCGTTCCGCGAGGTGGCCGTCCATCCGAGCGCCAACGAGCCGGCGCTCACCCTCTACGACCCGTCGGGCCCCTACACCGACCCGACCGTCTCGATCGACATCGAGAAGGGCCTGGCCAAGACCCGCGAGCCCTGGGTGGTCTCCCGGGGCGACATCGAGATCGTCGACAACCCCCGGGAGGTGAAGCCCGAGGACAACGGCTTTGCCAAGGGCGCGAACCTGGCGCCGCGGTTCACCGCGCCCCGCCGCGTCTACCGCGCCAAGGCCGGCGGCAACGTCACCCAGCTCGAGTACGCGAGACGGGGGGTGATCACCCCTGAAATGGAATACGTCGCCATCCGCGAGAACCTCCGCCGCCAGTCCGGCGACTTCTGCATCCGCGACGGCGAGGATTTCGGGGCCGAGATCCCGGACTTCTGCACGCCCGAGTTCGTGCGCGACGAGATCGCCCGCGGCCGGGCCATCATCCCGGCCAACATCAACCACACCGAGCTGGAGCCGATGATCATCGGCCGCAACTTCCTGGTGAAGATCAACGCCAACATCGGCAATTCCGCCGTGCTCAGCCACGTGGCCGACGAGGTCGACAAGATGGTCTGGTCGATCCGCTGTGGCGGCGACACGGTCATGGACCTCTCCACCGGGCGCAACATCCACAACATCCGCGACTGGATCGTGCGCAACAGCCCCGTGCCGATCGGCACCGTGCCGATCTACCAGGCGCTGGAGAAGGTCAACGGCGTCGCCGAGGACCTGACCTGGGAGGTGTTCCGCGACACCCTGATCGAACAGGCCGAACAGGGCGTCGACTACTTCACGATCCACGCGGGCGTGCGTCTGGCCTATGTGCCGCTGACCGCCACGCGGGTCACCGGCATCGTCAGCCGCGGCGGCTCGATCATGGCCAAGTGGTGCCTCAGCCACCACAAGGAGAACTTCCTCTACACGCACTTCGAAGACATCTGCGAGATCATGAAAGCCTACGACGTCTCGTTCAGCCTGGGCGACGGCCTGCGTCCCGGCTGCATCGCCGACGCCAATGACGCGGCCCAGTTCGGCGAGCTTGAGACGCTCGGCGAGCTCACCCAGATCGCCTGGAAGCACAACGTCCAGGTGATGATCGAAGGCCCCGGCCACGTGCCGATGCACAAGATCAAGGCCAACATGGACAAGCAGCTGAAGGTCTGCGGCGAGGCGCCGTTCTACACCCTGGGCCCGCTGACCACGGATGTGGCGCCCGGCTACGACCACATCACCTCGGCCATCGGGGCGGCCATGATCGGCTGGTTCGGCACGGCGATGCTCTGCTACGTGACCCCCAAGGAGCACCTGGGCCTGCCCAACCGCGAGGACGTCAAGGTGGGCGTCATGACCTACAAGCTGGCGGCGCATGCCGCCGACCTCGCCAAGGGCCACCCGACAGCGCGGGCCTGGGACGACGCGATCAGCCGGGCCCGCTTCGAGTTCCGCTGGGAGGACCAGTTCAACCTGGGCATCGATCCGGAGACGGCGCGCGAATACCACGACGAGACCCTGCCGAAGGAGGCGATGAAGACCGCCCACTTCTGCTCCATGTGCGGCCCCAAGTTCTGCTCGATGAAGATCAGCCAGGATATCCGCGAAAGCGCCCGCGCCCAGAATGACGTGGCGACAGGGATGCAGGAGATGGCCGCGAAATTCAAAGACAGCGGCGGCCAGATCCTGGTGCCGGTAGCCCCCGCGGAATAGCCACACCCGCTCATCCCCGCGAAAGCGGGGACCCAGGTGTTTTTGTGTTTCCGAGTTCCGTCTGGCGGATGCGTCGTCCATGCCCAATGCCCGAACAAAAAAAGCCTGGGTCCCCGCTTTCGCGGGGATGAGCGGAATTTAGTTGTCCGACATCCCCCACCTGGCGCCAGGCGCCGTCTTCAGCGGCCACGACCTCTCCGGCGCCGACTTCGCCGAGCGCGACCTGACCGGCGCGCGGTTCACCGACTGCACCCTCGTGGACGTGGTCCTGACCGCTGTGATCCTCGAGGGCGCGGCCTTCGCCAACTGCAAATTCACCCGCTGCCGTTTCGCCCACGCCGACCTGCGGGAAGCCACGTTCGACAAGTGCAACTTCGCCGATCCGGACAGCCACTCCGGCGTCGAGATCGCGTTTTCGCAACTGGACAGCGCGGTCTTCAAGACCTGCGACCTGTCCTTCGCCGACATCGACCGCACCAGCCTCTATGCGGTGGCCTTCGAGGCCTGCAACCTGCGCGGCGCCCGCTTCCACCGCGCCGACTTCGCCCGCAGCTTCGGGCGCAACGTCGTGCGCTCGGCCGCGGCCTTCACCGCCTGCAACCTGGAGCTCGCCGACCTCTCCGACGCCCGGCTGGCCGGCTGCGACCTGAAGGCCTCCTCGTTCCGCGAAGCCGACCTGACGGGCGCCGATCTCGACCGGGCGGACCTCACCCACTGCGATTTCGGCCAGGCGCTGACCACCGGCGCGCGGATGGCCAACGCCGATATCCGGGGGAGCAACGTCTCGGGCCTTCGGCTCACTGAACTCGCCGCGTATGACGGCCTCAAGGTGACCCTCGACCAGCAGCAGGACCTGCTGGCGGCGCTGGGACTCGACGTCCGCGCCGACTAGGCCTTCTTCGCCGCCCGCGCGGGCTTGGCGGCGTTCAGCGCCACGGCCGCCTGGATCAGCGCCGTCAGGGCCTTCTCGTCGATCGCCTCGCCCTCGTGGATGTCGATGGCGCGGCGGGTGTTGCCCTCGAGGCTCGAGTTGAACAGGCCCTTGGGGTCTGGCAGCGCCGCGCCCTTGGCGAAGGTCAGCTTGACGACGGCCTTGTAGGTCTCGCCGGTGCAGAGGATGCCGGCGTGCTCCCACACCGGCACGCCGCGCCATTTCCAGGTCTCGACCACCTCGGGATCGGCTGTCCTGATGATGGCCCGGACCCGCGCCAGCGTCTCGCCGCGCCAGTCGCCCAGCGCCGCGATCCGCCCGTCGATCTGCTGGGCGGGCGAGATGTCTTCCGGTGCGTCCTTCATGGCGTCACTCCAGCCGACAGGCCGGCGGCCGTCAATCTCTGGCGGACGCCGGTCAGTCCCGCTGGCGCACCTTGGCCTCGGCCTTCGCCGGCCACACGCGCACGGCCACCGCCACGGTCACCGAGCCCAGCACCGCGGTCAGCGCGCCGGCCCACTGCACAAGGCTCATCCCCTCCGCCGCATAGTGGCCGACCAGGCCCCCGCATCCGAACACCAGGGCCGCAGAGGCCCACTCGGCAAGGTCTTTGGCGGTGATCATGGGCAGGACGTCCCCCGGGCTGGAAATCGGCAGGAATGTGGCTTCCTCCGCTGATAGCCAAAACCCACCCCCTCCCGCGATGCGGCATGGTCGCGCATAAGGAGCATTCCCTATCGCCGACCGGAGCCCGCCCATGCCCACGCCCAGCCATCCCGCCCTGTTCCCAGGCGCCACGGCCGTCATCACCGGCGCCGCCAGCGGCATAGGCCTGGCCGCCGCGAGGAACTTCGCGGGGATGGGGCTGAATATCGTCCTGGCCGACCTGCCCGGCGAGCGGCTGGACGCCGCGGCGGGCGAGGTCGCGGCCATCGCCCGCGCGCCGGACGCCGTCTTGGCGGTGGCGACCGACGTGGCGGAATTCGCCCAGGTCGAGAACCTGCGGGCCACCGCGCAGGCCCGGTTCGGCGTCCCGCACCTGCTGATGAACAACGCCGGCATGGGCCGGAATCCGGGCGGCGTCGCCAAGGACCTGGAAGGCTGGAAGCGGCTGATCGACGTGAACTTCTGGGGCGTGGCCCATGGCGTCCACGCCTTTGTCCCAGGCATGGTCGCGGCCGGCGGCCCCCGGCTGGTGATCAACACCGGCTCAAAACAGGGCATCACCACCCCGCCCGGCAACGCGGCCTACAATGTCTCCAAGGCGGCCCTGAAGGCGCTGACCGAACAGCTGGCCCACGAACTGCGCGAGACCGAGGGCTGCCAGCTCACCGCCCACCTGCTGATCCCGGGCTTCACCTTCACCGGCATCTCGCAGGGCCGCGAGAAACCCGCCGCGGCCTGGACCGCGGCCCAGGTGATCGACTTCATGCTGGAGAGGCTCGCGGCGGGCGACTTCTACATCCTGTGCCCCGACAACGAGGTCGACCGCGCCACGGACGCCAGGCGTATCCGCTGGGCCGCCGGCGATGTCGCCGAGAACCGTCCCGCGCTTTCCCGCTGGCATCCCGACTGGAAGGCCCGCTTCGAGGCCTTCATGGCCATGGAATAGATCGGCAAGAAGACGCGCGTTCAGCTGGCGCGGGGACGGGCGGCGGGCGTGAAGCCGTGGACGTCGTCGTCGCCGAACACCAGGACGGCCGGCCGCGACTTGATCGGTTGGGCCATCAGATCGTCGATCAGGCTGGCGAGCTCGCTCGCTTCGCCGGCGTTCGTGGCGCGCCCGGGCGCTGGTCGGAGGCCGCGGAATTCGTCGTCGCTCATGATGCTGGTCAGGTCGTGGGGCTGTGGTCACGGAAAAGGGGCGGCGCCCTATCAAAAGGCGCCGCCCCGGATCCGGTTCCCTGTGGCGCCGCGGCTACGGCTGCTACGGCGTGGCGCCGGCCTCCGGCGCCGGCATCGGATTGACCGGCGGGGCGACCTGCACCGGCTCCGGCGCGGCCGTGGCCGGGGTCTCGGCCGTGGCGCTCCCCGTGTAAGGCTGCGGCTCGGGCGGCAGGGTGGCGGCGGTGTTCACGCCGGCGTCCTCGACGCTGCGGGCCGTGGGCGCGGGACGGGCGCGGGGCGCCTCGGCGAGGGTCGGGGCGCGTCGCACCGGCGCCACCGTCTCGGCCGGGGCGGCCGGGGGCGAAACCGCCGTGTTCGCGGCGATGGCCGCGGGCGGATTGACCGCGGTGTCGGTGGCGGCCGGCGGCATGATTTCCGTGGAGCCGGGGGTCAGCTGGGCGATACCCGCGTCATGCGGACGGCTGGCATACCAGCCGGCGGCGGCTAGGCCGCCCAGGGCGATCAGGCCCGCGGCGATGGCCACGGGCGCGGCGCTGTTGCTCCGCACGGTGGTGGTCCGCGCATAGGCCGGGGCTTCCGCGAACGCCGTCCCGGAGGGCGTCATCAGCGGCTCGTCGCGCAGCATCGGATCGGTCAGGACCGGGCGGGTGGCTATGGTCTCGGTCATCAGGGCCGGGCCGTCGTCCATGTCGTCGGCGGCGAACGTCCGCGTCTCCGGCGCGACGACCGTGCGCGTCGCGCGGCCGAACCCACGGCGCTTGCGGTTGCGTTCCCAAGACGGGATCGGGGCGAACATCGGGCTCTCGGTCTCGCCGATCGGCGCGGTATCAGTGGTGGACGTAAAGTCAGTGGGCATGTCAGTCCCTCCTATTATCCATGTTGTCGGAGGGTAAAACGGCAGGGGTCGAGCAGGGTTCCACGATTTCGAACCGGTGATCTGAGATATCAATCCCAGGTAACCAAATCGATCGGGTTTTCAAGGATGAGAATAGAGCATCGGTCGGGTTCGTCTGCTTTGAAGTCTGAACAAAAAATTCCAGACGACTTCATATTGTGGCGAAAATCTGGCGACCCGGCGCGGACCGGGGCTGGGCTTCAGTTCGCCCGCGGGACGAGGAACTCGCCGATCGACCGGATGATCAGGTCTGGCCGACAGAACCGCCCAGGGGCCATCCTGTTCCCGGATGGCCGTGCCAGATGCCGCAATTGAACGGCTCCGAAACGGCTTGTTCATTTGGCGATCATCGGTTCTCGTCTATTCTCGATATATGGATTCCTCTATTGCCGCCGCGATGTTCGCCGCATTGGGTGATGAAGGTCGCCTGGAGCTGTATCAGCGCCTCGTCCGCTCGGGCGCGGCTGGACTTGCCGGCGACGAAATCGAGGATATTCCGGACCTCATGATTTTGACCGGCGCGGGGCTGGTGATCGCGCAGACCGTAGGCCTGACGGAAATCTACCGGGCGTCTCCAATCGCGCTCGCCGAGTGTGTGAGGGAGTTCGTTCCGAATCGTCTCGGCGACTGACGCCCGACTCCGGCGGCGCCTTGGCGATCTTCCGCATGGCGTCCTCGAAGCGGGTCGCCTGTTCGTCGTCCTCCAGCACACGGGCCAGGTCGCGGAACGTGTCGGCCAGGGAAGGGCTGGGCCGATTTCGTAAGGCCTGCTTGACCCTTTCCGCGCACCATCGCCAATTCGGGGTGGAAGTCGGAGGAACGGATGGCGCTCAAGGCGAGGCTGCAGCGCGAGTGGCGTTTCATGCGCGGGCTGAACCGGACCCTGGCGCGGGTGAAGTCCATCGCCTCGGCCTCGCCGAACCTGATCTGCGACGACCTGCAGGCCGCCGTGGAGCAGTGGCGCGAGCGGCCCGCCATGACCTTCGAGGGCCGCACGGTCACCTACGCCGAGCTCGACGCCATCGCCAACCGCTTCGCCCACTGGGGCAAGGGCCTGGGCCTGCGGCGCGGCCAGACGGTGGCGCTGTTCATGCCCAACCGGCTGGAATATTTCGCCATCTGGTACGGGCTGTCGAAGATCGGCGTGGTCACCGCCCTGATCAACAGCCAGCTCACGGGGGCGCCGCTCGCCCACTGCCTGACGATCTCGGGCGCCGGCCACGTAATCGTCGATTCCGAGACCTCGCCGGAGTTCGAGGCCACGCGGCCGCTGCTCGAAAAGCCGCTGCAGCAGTGGGTCCTGGGGCCGGCGGAGGGCGACCAGCACGACCTGCCGCGGGCGCTGAAGAGCTGCAGCCAGCTGCCGCCCGACCGCGGCGTCCGCGAGGACATGACCGCCCGCGACACGGCGCTCTACATCTTCACCTCAGGCACCACCGGCCTGCCCAAGGCCGCCCGCATCACCCACGTCCGGGCCCAGCTCTACATGCGCGGGTTCGCCGGCGCGACCGGGGCCAGGCCCACGGACCGGATCTATGTGGCGCTGCCGCTCTACCACGCGACCGGCGGCCTCTGCGCGCTGGGCGCGGCCTTCCTCAACGGCGGGTCGGTGGTGCTGCGGCGCAAGTTCTCGGCCAGCCACTTCTGGGGCGATGTGACCGACGAGGCCTGCACCATGTTCGTCTATATCGGCGAGCTCTGCCGCTACCTGGTCAACCAGCCGCCGGTTGACGACGAGACCCGCCACAAGGTCCGTCTGGCGTTCGGCAACGGCCTGCGGCCCGACATCTGGCCGACGATGAAACAGCGCTTCCGGATCCCCGAGATCCTGGAGTTCTACGGGGCCACCGAGGGCAACGTCTCGATGTTCAACTTCGATGGCCGCGAGGGCGCCATCGGCCGGGTTCCGAAGTGGCTGCGCAAGCGATTCAACGTCCGCCTGGTGCAGTTCGACGTGGAGACCGAGCAGCCGATCCGCGGCCCCGACGGCCTGTGCCTGGCCTGCGGCCCGGGCCAGGTGGGCGAGTGCATCGGCCAGATCGGCGGCGACGCGCGCTCGGAATACGCGGGCTACGTGGACAAGGCCGCCTCCGAGAAGAAGATCCTGCACGACGTCTTCGAGCGGGGCGACGCCTGGTTCGCCACCGGCGACCTGATGCGCACCGATTCCGACGGCTATTTCTACTTCGTCGACCGGGTGGGCGACACCTACCGCTGGAAGGGCGAGAACGTCTCCACCAACGAGGTGGCCGAACGGCTGCTGGCCGCGGCCGGCGTTCTGGAGGCCAGCGTCTACGGCGTCGAGGTCCCAGGCGCCGACGGCCGGGCCGGCATGGCGGGCCTGGTGGTGGGGCCCGACTTCGAGATCAGCCGGTTCGGCGAGCACGTGGCGCGCGAGCTGCCGCCCTACGCCCAGCCGCTGTTCGTGCGCATCCTGCCGGCGATCGAGACCACCGGCACCTTCAAGGTGCGCAAGATGGACCTGGTGGCCGAGGGCTACGACCCGGCCAGGGTCAGGGGCCTGCTGTACTTCCACGACCCGAAGAAGGGCTATGTGAAGGTCACCAAGGGCCTCCACGAGAAGCTGGCGGCCGGCCTCGTCAAGCTCTGACCGACGGACGCCCGGCGCGCCCGCGCCCAGGTTGTGAAGATGTTGCTTCAGCGCGCTAGACACTACTCTGTGTTGATTCAGGCATCCTATATTACACGTATAAGGTGATTTGGGGCGATCCTGTGGCCGATTGCGCAATCAGTGCGCGAGAGTCCTCGCGCAAATTTCCACATCGCAACGGCGATTTTCCGATTAACCATGAAGTATCCGTCATATTACTTAGGCAAGTATCATTTGATTACATGAATCGGAATCTAATATCACACAGTATTTGCATCTCACAAGAAGTTGAGACTCTGATTCCACTGGAGATTGTCCGATATTTCGTTGTTATGGTTCCGCTAGTTACTCAGGGAGATGGCGACATGTCAGGAAGTCCTCCGGAATTGCCCGCTGAATTCGGCACGGGCGGCAGTGGCGGCACGATCGACTGGTCTCGCATCCGAGGCGGCATCGGGGGACCGGCGGAATTGCCCAACCCAGAGCAGCGCGTCTCGGCGACCGAACTGGTCCGCGAGGTGTTCAGGCTGCGCGACCGGGTGCACGCCTTGGAAAACGTCGCCATCTCGACGCGGATCGCGGCCAGCCCCATGGCGAGCCTCTCGGCGCGCAGCTTCTTCGGCGGCGGCATCGGCGGCCCGCAGGAGCTTCCCGAAGGGGAAGGCGGCGGCGGTGGCGGGGTGTTCCATCCGCGCGGCGAGATCCACGAGATCGCCGAGCTGCCGATCAGCCGGTTCGTCGCGGAATTCGCCGCGCTGAGTGTCCGGTTCGCCAATTTCGAAACCGCGATCACCAAGCAGCTGGGCGAGATCCAGGCCGGCATCGCCAAGCGGGGCTGACCAAACGCCAGGCGGCGCCGGCCGCGGGCCGGCGCCGCCTGGCGGCTGTTCCTTCGCCTGGTGAGGTCCGATGAAACCTGGTTCGGCAGACCGTCCGCGCCTTCTGGAACTGCTGCGCCAGGGCGCGATCCTGCATTCGACCCCAGCCGCGCCGATCACCCATAGGTCGGGCGAAATCGCCCCATGGGCATTCTACAGCTGGGGCGTCACCCTGACGCAGGAAGGGCTCAGGCTGGCCGCCCGCGGCCTGCTGGGCGCGCTCGAGGGTTTCAACTCCACCCAGCTCGCCAGCTACGGCTACACCGGCCTGCCGCTGCTGGCGGCCTGCGTGCTGGAGGGCGGGGGCCGCTACAGCGGCCTCAGCATCCGCGAGACGCGCAAGCCCTACCTCACCAACCGGCGGATCGACGGGGCCATCGACCGCACGCGCCCCGTGGTGGTGGTCGATGACTCGCTGAGCTCGGGCACGTCCCTGCGCAAGGCGATCGCGGCGCTCGAGGAAGAAGGCCTCGAGGTCGAGGGCGCGGTCGCCCTGGTGCACTTCCCCTATCGGGGGGCCAAGGCCTGGGCCAACGCGGCCGGCTATCGCACCGCCACGCTCTTCGACATCTGGGCGGACCTCGGCATGGCCGACCCGCCGGCCGGCTACCTGGGTCATCGCCTGGTCGCCCCGCCCATGGGCGGCGAGGCGCTGCCGGAAGGCCAGACGCCCGCGGCGCTCGCGCGGTTCGCGGCCCAGGCCTTCCTGCGGACCGGGATGACGCCACGCTGGCCCGCGCGCCTGGACGCCGGCTACGAGGCGCGCGGCGGCTGCTTCGTCAGCTTCCGGCGCCGCGCCGACGACCATCGCGTGGCCCGCGAGGGTTTCTGGCACTTCGACGCAGGTGACGCGGACCCCGCCCGCGACGTCGTGCTGGCGACGGTGGCGACCCTGCAGCGCAATCCCGGCGTCATTACCGCCAGCGACCTGGCGGCCCTGAAGATCGCCGTGACCTTCTTCGGCCCGCTGGAGAAGACGCCGCCGTCCGGTCTGGATTTCGCCCGTTACGGCATCGTGGCGCGCAGCGACCTTTGGCCCGACAAGCTGGGCGGGGCGCTGCCCAACACCCAGGTCTTCATCAGCGACATCGAGCAGTACCGCCACGCGCGGTCCACCAACGCCCAGATCGCCGAGGGCGAGGCCCATTCGCTGTACCGTCACACGCTGAGCAAGCATGCCGAGCCGTACGAGGTCTGGCTGCCCTACGGCCGCGAGGAGGACGCCGAGACCGCCTGGTGGCGCGACGCTGGGCTGGGGGAGCGGCTGGCCGCCCGGGCCCGCGCCCTGCTGGCCGGCGAGGCCGCCCCGCCGCTGGAGCCGGGCCTGCTTCCCTGCGTGGAAGGCGTCGCGGTCACGCTCTACGACGAAGGCTTGCGCGGCTACGGGCTGTCGCTCGGTTCCGACCTGGACCGCGCCCTGGCCGAGGCGGCGCGGGCGGCCGGGCGCGATCCCCGCTATGCGGCCGTCTCGGGCGATCCCAGCCGGATGGCCGTCATGGTCTCCGTCCTCCACCACGGCGAGGAGCTTGGATCGGCCCGGCTGATGGTCGAGCGGAAGCTTCGGCGCGGCCTGGATGCCGTGACCCGCTATGGGTCTGGCCAGCCGGCGACGGTGCTGCCCAGCGCGCTGGTCTACAACGCCTGGACCCGCGCCCAGATGCTGGACGCCGCCGAGGCGATTGCCGGGACTGCGGGGCCGGCGACGCGCTGGCGCAGCCACCAGGTGGCCGCCTGGGTGTCGCGGGACGGCCAGGCGTGGCCGCTGCGCTTCGGCTTCCCGGCCCGCGCGCCCGGCGCCCTCGACGACCGCGAGGCCATCGTCCAGACCGACCTCCTCGCGGGCTACATCCGCCGCGCCTTGGGACCCGACGCCCTGCCGGCCTACCGGCTGTCGGCGGCGGGCGGCTACGAACGGTCGGGCACGGCGGGCCGGGTGATCCACGGCCTCTACAGTCTCTTCGTCGCGGGCCGGGCGAGGGGGAACGCCGAGTGGATGCGGGCCGCCCGCGCCGGCCTGGGCGCCGCCTTGGGCGCCGTCGGCTGGGGCGGCGTCGGCCTGCCCGGGCATCTGGGCGGGCCGCTGGCGGACGCGGTGCTGTTGGCGGCGGCCTCGGAGGCCGGTCTTGCGGGCGAGGCGCCCTGCGCCCTCCTGGCCGAGCGGGTCGCGGCCTTCGTCCACCCCTCGGGTTGGATGGGCGCGGGGGCCAAGCACTGGGACAATCCGCAGGATCAGGAGTTCCTGCCCGGCGCCGCCGTCTGGGCGCTCGCGGCCTGGAGCCGGGCCACCGGCCAGGCGCTGCCGGACGCCGTGGCCGCCGCGCGCCGCCACTATGGCGGCCGGTTCGCCGAGCAGCCCGGCTGGGGCTCGCCCTGGCTGGCCCAGGGCTGGGCGGCGGCGCACGACCTGACCGACGATCCCCAGGACGCGGGCCTGGTGTTCCAGGTCGCCGACTGGCTGGTCGAGCGCCAGCTCGACGCCAGCGGCGCCTTCCTGGAGGAGCTCAGCGCCAACGAGCCCAGCTTCAACACCGGCTTCGTCGCCGAGGGGGTCGCGGCGGCCTGGCGCACGGCGCTCCGCCGCAAGGACCGGACGCGCGCCGCCCGCTACGAGTCGTCCTGGCGGCGCGCCATGGGCTTTATCCGCACGCTCACCCTGCAGCCCGGCGACGGCTTCGCGTTCCGGCGGCCGGGCGAGGCGGTGGGCGGCGTCCGCTGCACCCTGTCGCGGGGCGACATCCGCATCGACCAGGTCAGCCACGCGCTCCACGCCCATGAGGAAGGCCAGGCTTGCCTGGCCCCACGTTCGCGCCAGGCGCGCGTTTTATGACTTCACTACTGGATGATTGAACAGCGCTCGATTGCACGCTAGCGTTGTCCGTCCTGGGGGAGAGCCGACATGCGGATCGTGTCGTTCGTCGCGATGGCGGCGCTGCTGGCGGGCTGCCAGGCGGCAGGCGGCTACCCGCCGCCGGGGATGACTCGGCCCGAGGCGCTGAAGAGCGTCGAGACCGATTCCGCAGTGGGCGCCGAGGCGGCCTACGACGCCGCCGCCGACCCCGAGGTCCGCCGCCAGATCCGCAACCGCATCGTCCGCGCCCGGCTCTATGTGGCCGACGTCAACTACAACGACTTCGCCCGCAACCTGAGCACCGAGCAGAAGGCCTTCGCGGTGGGCTCCGACATCGCCGTCCTGGGCCTGGCCGGGGCCGGCACGCTCGCCAAGTCGGCCCGCACGGCCACCCGGCTGGCGGCGGCGTCGTCCGGCGTCCTGGGCGCCCGCTCGGCGATCGACAAGGAGATCTATTTCGACAAGACCCTGCCGGCCATCGTCGCCCAGATGGATGCGTCCCGCCGGACCGTCTACGCGACCATCGCCACGGGGCTCGCCAGGTCGGACGCCGACTATTCGCTGCTGCAGGCGAAGGCCGACCTGGAGACCTACTACATCGCCGGCACCATCCCGGGCGCGCTGACCGCGATCACCAAGGAGGCCGGCAAACAGTCCGCCGTCGCCGACCAGAAGATCGAGCGCATCGTCGAATACCCGTACAGCTTCGGGAATATCTCCAAGCGGATCCTCAAGTACCGCAAGCCCGACGACAAGACCGTCGACGTGGGCCACGAGTCGGCGATGTTCGCCTGGCTGCACGCCAACACCAACGTTCCCACCGTCGGCGAATGCATCCTTGGCGCCTGCACCGAAGCCGAGAAGGCCCAGATGGCCAAGGACCTGGCCATTCCCTGAATCGAGGAGGCCCGCGTGGCGAGGCAAGTTAGGTTTAGAAACGTTCCCGCCGCCGACGTGCTCGAGCGGATCGAGAACCTGAAGGAAGGGCAGGGCGGGGCGACCTTCGTCGAGACCCTGCCGCCGCTGATCGACGGCCAGCCGGAGGACGGCGCCACCTATACGCTCATCGCCACCTACGCGACCTGAACCTCCGGGCCGTTCCCGAGTGGCAGGCGGATATGGCAGCGCAGGCCATCGGGCGCGAAATCGAGCTTGGCCTCGCCCCGCAGCTGGCCCTGCAGGCTGCGCTCCACGAGGCGCGAGCCGAAGCCCCGGCGGCTCGGCGTGACGACGGGCGGACCGTCGTGCTCCGCCCAGTCGATCGTCAGCATCGGTTCCGCCCCGGCCTCGTCGATCCGCCAGGCGACGGTGACGCGGCCGTCGCCGCTCGCCAGCGCCCCGTGCTTGGCCGCGTTGGTCGCCAGCTCGTGGAACAGCAGGCCCAGGGCCAGCGCCTGCGCCGCCGACAACGCGACCTCGGCGCCGTCCAGCCGGTAGCGCTCCGCCCCATGCGGCCGCAGCTCCAGCAGGACCACGTCGCTCAGCGCGGCGCTTCGCCAGTTGGTGGCGGTGAGCAGGTTGTGGGTCGACGACAACGCCATCAGCCGGGCCTGGAAGGCGTTCTTGAACGCCGACGGCTCGGCGTTGGTGCGCAGCGTCTGGTCGGCGATCGACTGGACGGTGGCTAGGGTGTTCTTGACCCGGTGGTTCAGCTCGTCGAGCAACAGCTTCTGCTGCCGCTCGCCCAGCACCCGGTCGGTGACGTCGCTGCCTTCCACGAACACGCCGGTGGCCTGGCCGTCGGCGCCCAGGATCGGCTGGAAGACGAAGTCCACGAACCGCTCCTCCAGCGCCGCCCCCGCCGTGCGCTCGAGCCGGACGCTGACGGCGGCGCCGACGAACGGGGCGCGGTCGCGCATGACGCCCAGCAGGATATCGACGAACCCCTGATCGGCGACCTCCGGCAGGGCCTCGCGCAGCGGCAGCCCCATCGAGGCGCGGTTGCCGACCAGGCGCTGGTAGGCGTTGTTGGCCATGGCGAAGGTCAGGTCCGGCCCGGTCAGCACCGCCATGAAACCCGGCGCCTGGGTGAACAGGTCGCGCAGGCCGCGGGTCTCGGCCGCCAGCGAGGCGTTGGCCTCGGTGATCGCCTGGGCGCGCTGGAAAAGATCGCTCTCGCCGCGGGCCGGCGCGCTCATGTCGCCGCCGTAGGCGATGGTCTTCAGCTGCTGCAGTTCGGTCACGTCGACGGCGTTCTGCGCGACATAGGCCACCCGGCCAAGCGTGTCGAACAGCGGCAGATGCACGCACGACCAGTATTTCATCATCATCCCGCCGCGGGGATCGGGGATCGGATAGGCCGCCAGCGGCAGGGTCTCGGCGACGCCGGTGGCCGCCACGCGCCGCAGCGACTCCTCGATCTGGCGTCCGCCCTCGCCGGTGGGCGGGAAGGCCTCGAAGACGTTGCGCCCCAGGAACGCCTCCAGCGGCTGCTCCACCGAGGCGCAGTAGGCCGCGTTGGCGTCCACATAGTTCAGGTCCAGGTCCAGGATCATGTACTGGCCCGGCATGGCGCGGAACAGCTGCTCGAAATCCGGGGGATCCGGCGGCGTCGCTCTGTCGACCTCATTTCTCAACGGTGAAGCTCCCCCGAACTGATGGGAGAATGCGCGGGTGGCCCGCACGGTTCCTGGCGCTGCGCTGGCGGGCGGACTCGCCTATATATCGGCCCATGTCGGAAACCGCCCCGCCGCCCCTCAAGGGCGCCGCGCTGATCAAGGACGAGGTGACGCGCCTGCCGGACCGGCCGGGCGTCTACCGGATGATCGGCGACGAGGGCGAGGTGCTCTACGTCGGCAAGGCGCGCTCGCTGAAGAAGCGGGTGATCCAGTACGCCCAGGGCCGCTTCCACACCCAGCGCATCGCCCACATGGTCGACCTGACGCGGTCCATGGAGTTCGTCACCACCCGGACCGAGACCGACGCCCTGCTGCTTGAGATCAACCTGATCAAGCAGATGAAGCCGCGCTTCAACGTCCTGCTGCGCGACGACAAGTCGTTCCCCGAGATCGTGATCCGCCGGGAGCACCCGGCGGCTCAACTTCGAAAACACCGGGGCGCCCATACCATCAAGGGCGACTATTTCGGCCCCTTCGCCAGCGCCGGGGCGGTCAACCGCACGCTGAACACCCTGCAGAAGGCCTTCCTGCTCAGGTCCTGCTCCGACAGCGTCTACGAGAGCCGCACGCGGCCCTGCATGCTGCACCAGATCCGCCGCTGCGCCGCGCCCTGCACCGGCCTGATCAGTCTCCCGGACTATGCCCGCCTGGTCGACGAGGCCGAGGCCTTCCTGCGCGGCAAGTCGCGCGCCGTCATGCAGCGCATGGGCGAGGAGATGCAGGCGTTCTCCGACGACCTGGAGTTCGAGCGCGCCGCCCGCCTGCGCGACCGCATCCGGGCGCTGGCCTCGATCGCCCAGGAGCAGCAGATCAATCCCGAGACGGTGGACGAGGCCGACGTGGTCGCGTTGCACGCCGAGGGCGGCCAGGCCTGCGTCCAGGTGTTCTTCTTCCGCGCCGGCCAGAACTGGGGCAACCGCGCCTACTTCCCCCGCGTGGACAAGTCCGACGAGGACGCCGTGGTGATGGCGGCCTTCCTGGGCCAGTTCTACGACGACAAGCCGATCCCCAAGCTGGTGCTGGTCAACGTCGAGCCGGCCGAGAAGGACCTCATCTGCGAAGCCTTCACGCTGAAGGCCGCCCGCAAGGTCGAGATCGCCCGGCCGCTGCGCGGCGAGAAATGCCGGCTGGTCGAGCACGCGCTGTCCAACGCCCGCGAGGCCCTGGGCCGCCGGATGGCGGAGAGCTCGGCGCAATCCAAGCTTCTGGCCGGCGTCTGCGAGGCGTTCGGCCTGGAGGGCCCGCCCGAGCGGATCGAGGTCTACGACAACTCCCACATCATGGGGACCAACGCCGTGGGCGGCATGATCGTCGCCGGCCCGGAGGGCTTCCAGAAGAGCCAGTACCGCAAGTTCAACATCAAGGGGACGGACATCACCCCCGGCGACGACTTCGGCATGATGAAAGAAGTGCTGCGCCGGCGCTTCGCGCGCCTGGTCAAGGAAGAGGAAGCCGGCGAGGCCGCCCCTCGTCCCGACCTGGTGCTGATCGACGGCGGCCAGGGCCAGATCGCCGCGGTCATGGAGGTCATGGCCGACCTGGGCGTCGACGATATCGCCGTCGTCGGGGTTGCAAAAGGTCCTGACCGCGACGCCGGCCTCGAGCGCTTCTTCATCCCCGGCAAGCCCTACTTCATGCTCGAACCCAAGAGCCCGGTCCTCTACTACCTGCAGCGTCTGCGGGACGAGGCCCACCGCTTCGCCATCGGAACCCACCGCGCCAAGCGCAGCGCCGAGATGAAGAAGAACCCGCTGGACGAGATCGAGGGCGTCGGACCCGGCCGCAAGCGCGCGCTCCTCCACGCCTTCGGCTCGGCCCGAGGCGTCAGCCGCGCCAGCGTCGACGACCTCCTGAAGGTCGAAGGCGTCAGCGCGCCGCTAGCCGAGCGGATCTACGGGTTTTTCAGGAAGGGGTGATCGTTCCCCCTCCCACTCGCCGCGCGGGGGAGAGGAGAGCCGCCCATGGCCCTTGCCTCCACCTTCCGCCAGGACGAGGCTCCACCCCATGAAACGCCCAGCCCGCCCGATCCTCCTCACCTTCGCCCTCACCCTAGCGGCGACGGCCCCCGCCCAGGCGGCCCAGCCCGCCCAGGCCTTCCCCGCCCCCGACCGCCGGGTGGCCGACATCGTCAGCCCCATCTGGGCGACCGAGGCGGACCGCGACCGGGCGGGCGAGCCCGCCCAGCTCGTCCGCGCGCTGGGGATCAGGGCCGGCATGACCGTGGCCGACATCGGCGCGGGCTCGGGCTATCACACCATCCGCCTGTCGCCGGTGGTGGGGCCGGCGGGCCGGGTGATCGCCCAGGACGTGATGGAGAGCTACCTCTCGGGCCTGCGGGCCGAGATCGCGCGGCGCAAGCTGAACAATGTGGAAGTGGTGCTGGGTGGGCCCGCCGACCCGAACCTGCCCCGGGCCTCGGTCGATCGCGCGATCCTGGTCCACATGTACCATGAGATCGCCCAGCCCTACGGCCTGCTCTGGAACCTGACGGACGCGCTGAAACCCGGCGCCCGGGTCGGCGTCGTCGACCTGGACCGCGAGACCCAGAACCACGGCACGCCGCCCGCCCTGCTGAAGTGCGAGTTCGAGGCCGTGGGCTACCGCCAGGTGAGTTTCGCCGAGCTGCAGGGCGGGGTCGGCTACCTCGCCGTCTTCACCCCGCCCGGGCCGGGCGCGCGGCCCGCGCCGGGCGCCATCAGGCCCTGCAAACTGGGGCGCTAAGCCGCCGCTTCCGCCCCGCACGCCGCGGGCTGGAGGCTGGCCTCGATGGCGCCCAGCAGGCGGCGCAGCTCGATGGGCTTGCCAACCACGTCGTCCATGCCGGCCGCGCGATAGTCGGCCATCTGGTGGGACATGACATTGGCGGTCAGCGCGATGATCGGGGTCCGGGGCAGACCCCGGGCCGCCTCCTCGGCGCGGATGGCGCGGGTGGCGCTCATGCCGTCCATCACCGGCATCTGGATGTCCATCAGGATCAGGTCCCACGCCTCGTCCCGCCAGGCGGCGAGCGCCCGCGCGCCGTTCTCGACGAACACGGGGTGCAGCCCGACATGCTCCAGCACGCTCGCCAGCACCCGCTGGTTCACTGGATTGTCCTCGGCGGCCAGGATGCGCAAGGGGCCGCCCGACTTGGGCTCGCCGGGCGCGGTCTCCGGCGCCCGGGGGGCGGCGTCGGACGGTGCGTCCCGCAACCGAGGCAGCGGCAGGGTGACGGTGAAGGTCGCGCCCTGGCCCGCGTCGCTGGCCAGGTCGACGCGCCCGCCCATCCGGGTGGCCAGCCGCCGGCAGATCGCCAGCCCCAGGCCGCTGCCGCCATAGCGCCGGGTAATCGAGGCGTCGGCCTGGACGAAGGGCTCGAAGAGGCTCTCATGTTGGCCAGGCGCGATGCCCACGCCGGTGTCGGTCACCGCGATCGTCAGGTCCTCGCCAGGGCGGCCGACCGCGATGCGCACCGAGCCCTCGTCGGTGAACTTCACCGCGTTGTTGACCAGGTTGGCCAGCATCTGGCGCACCCGTCCGGGATCGCCCGCATAGACGCCGGCGGCGCCCGGCTCGACCAGCAGCGAGGTTTCAAGTCCCTTCTCCGCGGCCTCCGCGCCGAAGGCCTCCAGGATGCCGCCGCAGAGCGCCGCGACATCGATCTCGCCGTCCTCCAGTTCCAGCGCGCCGGCCTCGACCTTGGAGAGGTCCAGCACGCTGTTCAGCAAAACCAGCAGCGCCTCGCCCGAGCTCTGGACGATCTCCAGGCGGTTACGCTGGCTGGGGCTCAGGGCATCGGCGCCCATGGCCTGGGCCATGCCGAGCACGCCGTTCAGCGGCGTGCGGATCTCGTGGCTGATGGTCGCCAGGAACTCGCTCTTGGCGCGGCTGGCGGCCTCGGCGCGCTCCAGCGCCGCCTGGAGTTCGCGCTCGATCCGCTTGCGTCCGGTGATGTCCTGCAGCGCGCCCACCAGGCGGATAGGCCGTCCGTCCGCGTCGCGGGTCATCTCGGCGGTGGCGAAAGCCCACATGTCCTGGCCGTCCTTGCGCCGGACGCGGTATTCCACCCGGTAGGGCGCCTCGCCCGCCTCGTGCCTGGCCCAGGCCGAGCGGACCATCGGCAGGTCCTCCTCGGCGGTGCCGAAGAACGGGTCCTTCCACATGGTCTCGTAGGTCATGGGCCTGTCGAACAGGTCCCAGACCGCGCCCGTGCTGGTCAGCGTGCGCTTGACGTAGTCGATCTCGTAGACGCTCAGGTTGGCGATCTCGACGGCGACCCGCAGGCGCTGCCCGTCGATGGTCGAGCGGTCCAGCGCCTCGCGGATATCGCTCATCGCCGCGCAGGTCTTCTGGCTGGCCTGGTTCCACTCGGCCACCGTGCGGCTGGTGCCGGACGCCACCAGGAACAGGACGAACAGCGCCATCGGGGTCTCCGCGAGGACGCCGGCGGCCGGCCCCAGCCCCAGGATCGCCACGGCGCAGGCCACCAGGGCCGCCACCGACACGCAGGTCACGGTCAGGAACACGCGCCGCGAATTGCGGGCGGACGAACTCGCGAGCGCCGTCAGCCCGACGGAGAGGATCGCCACGAACGCCAGGCCCGCGACATTGCCGGTCACGATGGTGAAGGCCGTCGGCAGTCCGAACCAGGCCAGCGCCTTCACCAGCGCCAGGACGTTCACCCGGGTGAGACCACGGTCGGAGTCCATGCCGGCGGCCGTCAGGCTCCAGCGCGCATAGGTCCGCTGCAGGGCCCAGTCCAGCGCGCACAGGCCGCTTGCCCAGGCCAGCGCCAGGACCGGGCCGGCGATCAGCGAGAAGGCCAGGCCGGTCGCCGCATCGACCAGGCAATGCCGCCGCCACGGGAACCGCAGCGCCGCGAGCGTCAGCTGATAGGGCGTCTCGGCGGTCGCGCGGCGGTCGCTCGTGCTGGTCATGGAACCCTGACTGGCGGATGGGCGGAAGGCGGGGCGTACGCCGCGCCATGACCTAAGAACGCACGTGGTTAAGGTTCGTGACCGCCCCGCCCCGCCTGCGTCACCGTGACGCGACGCCCGGTGTTCCCTTCCCGCGTGGGCCGATCCGCGAGGCGTCAGCCGCCGGCCGCATCCACGACGATGGCGACCGTCTTGCCGCGCGACAGCGGCTCCCATCCCGCCGCGATGGCCGATGCGATGGCCTTGGCCACGAGTTCCGGCGCGATCGCCGAGGCGTGCAGTTTCGCCGCGCCGTATCGCGGCTGCGGGCCCGGCGGGAACTCCAGAACGGCCTCGCGCTGGCCCTCCTGGTGGCGCACGGCGATCGCCATGCCGCGCCAACCGGCGGTGTCGCTGGACCACTGGGGCTGGCGTTGCAGCCGCCAGACATAGGGCTCCCCGCCGACCTCGATCGCCAACTCGGGATTCTGCTTGGTGCGCGCCATGCGGGGCAGTTAGCCTGGCCCGCGCGCCTAGGCCACCCCGGCGGCGGCCAGGACGGCGGGGCTCTTCGCCGCTTCGTCGGCGATCGGCGCCTCGCCCCGCACCATCAGGCGCTGCATGATCCGCACGTCCCCAGGCGCATAGTCCATGACCGCGTAGTGCATGGCGCCCCGATTGTCCCAGATCACCAGGTCGCCCTTGCTCCAGCGGTGCCGGTAGCAGTGCTCCGGCCGGTGGCAGTGGGCATAGAGCTCATCGCGCAGCGCCGCGCCCTCGTCCGGCGTCATCCCCTCGAACCCCGGGCCGGATATCGCGTCGCCCAGGTAGAGCGACTTGCGCCCGGTCTCGGCGTGCACGCGGACCAGCGGATGGGTCCGCTCGCCCGGCATGTCGGGACCGTTATGGCGGCGGTAGAAATCGGCGATCGTGAAGATGAACCGCAGGCCGGCGATCCGATCCTTCATCGCCGCCGGCAGGGTCTCGTAGGCGAGCGACTGGTTGCACCACAGCGTGTCCCCGCCGCCGTCCGGCGCCGGCTGCACGCAGGACAGGAAGGTGAACGACGGCGGCCGGTCCATGTGGGTGGCGTCGGTGTGCCAGCGGTTGGTGCGGTAGCGGGGATCGTCGAAGACCAGCATGTTGGTGAGCTCCGAGACGCAGGCCGTCCCCTCGACGGGCTGCGCCTTCGCCGCCATGTAGGTCTCGCCGAACCGCGCCCCGAGCGCGTCCAGCTCTCCAGCCGTCACGAACTGGCCGGGCAGCACGGCGAAACAGCGCCGGGCGACCTGCGCCTTCAGCGTGGCGATCTCGCCGTCGGTGAGGTCGCGGACGTGCGCGCCCTCGATCCGCACCCCGATGTTCGGGTTCAGGGGTTCTATGGACAACCGGTCCCGCATGTCGCTCCCACCATTCTTTTGTCCGACGCTAGTCCCGCCAGCCGGGGCGTCAAGGCGCGGCCCTTCCCCGCGGCGGCCCGAGGGGTAGTATCGGGCGCCATGCGCCTGCTCCTCGCCCTTGCCCCGATCCTGCTCCTGACGGTGATCGCCGCGATCGTGATCGTGCGCCGCCAGCGCGGCAGGCCGGCGCCGGCCAGTCCGGACCAGGCGCGGGCGGGCGCCGACGGGGTCGTCGCCGTGCCGATCCTGGCGGCGATGGTCAGCGGCGGCGGGCTGTTCGGCGGCATGGCCAGGAACAGTATCAACCCGACCCTGGCGCTGACCCCCGAGGGCCTGGCGTTCAAGGTGCTGCGGCAGGACCACTGGAGCTACGCCCAGCTGACCCGCGTCCACGCCGCCAAGAGCCTCCTGGGCGCGACGCTCGACTTCAAGGCCGGCGGCGCCAGCCTCAACGTCACCGTCCGCGACCTCGCTGCCGCCCGCCAGGTGCTGGCCGCGCTGCCCCACACCGTCCCGCTCAGCCCGAAGGCCTCAGCCCTGCGCGACGACGGGACGATCTAGATGGCCAGGCGCAAGGTGATCATCGAGGTGCGGGCCAACGAGCGCGCCGACCGCACGGCCAACCGCAACGTGCCCTGGACGCCGGCAGAGCTCGCCGCCGACGGCAAGGCCTGCGTCGAGGCGGGGGCGGCCATCTACCACTTCCACGCCCGCTCCGCCGACGGCCGCTGCATCGACGACTACGGCGCCTACCGCGACACCATCGCGGGCTTCCGGGCGGTTTCGGATGGCCTCATCCACCCCAGCCTGGGCGATCTGGCGCTGGCGGTGGAGGCCCACGAGCGGTTCGCCGTCGTGCTGCGGCTCGCAGCCAAGGGCCTGACGGCGGACCTCGCGCCGGTGGGCATGGCGCCCAGCCTCCTGCACAAGGCCTCAGAGGGCGAGCTGCTGGCCGGGGCGGGCGCCGAGGAGACCCTGGTCCGCACGATCCTGGACGCCGTGGCGCTGTTGCGGGGCGCCGGGATCGCCCCCTATTTCGACTGCTGGAACACGTCCGCCCTGCGCCGCGCCGTGGACCTGCTGAACGGCGGCCAGCTCGGCCCGCGGCCGCTGTTCATGCTGTCCCTGCTGAACCAGGATCCAGACCACCCCGGCGTCCTTCGGCCCGCGTCCTTGCCGGGCCTGCGGGCCGCCAAGGCGCTGCTGCCGGCCGGCGAGCCCCTGGAGTGGGTCACGCTCAGCGCGCGGAACAACCTGCTGCCGCTGGTTCCCGGCATTGTCGAGGAGGGCGGCCACATCAGCATCGGCCTGGGAGACTATCCCTATCCCGAGCTGGGCTTGCCGACCAACGCCGGCCTGGTGGCCGAGGTCGTGCGCCTCGTGCGCGCCGGCGGCGGCGAGCCGGCCTCGCCGGCCGAGGCCCGGGCGCTGCTGGGACTCGCCGCCTGAGCGACCGGCTTGGGACTTAGGGCCGCAGGTCGTCCATCAGCGTGGACACGTCGGCCAGTCCCTCCAGCCCCAGGATCGCCGCCTGCGCCGCCGCCGCCTTGGCCGGCGGCAGCACGGCCGCGGCGTTCTTCGCGAACTTCGCGATGATCTCGTCCTCGGTCATCCCCGGCTCCTCGTCGGGATCGGCGTCGAAGCGCCGCCCGCGCGCCGTCACCACCAGCGAGCAGGGGATGACCCCGTAGGCCGATCCCGAACCCTGCCCCTTGGCCCAGGCCTCGGCGTCGGGGTGCACGCCGACGGCGACCCTCTCCATCATCCGCTTGACGCCCGGATCGCTGAGCGTCCCCGCCGCCTGCCAGGCCGGGCCCGGCTCGAACCCCAGGGCGGCGACGGCCAGGGCGTAGGGCACGCTGAACTGCGCCTCGACGTGGCTGACCACGTTGGTGCTCGTGTGGCAGCCGTTGGCCAGCAGCGGCAGGCTCTTGAATTCCATGCCCTCGATCTCGTCGGGGGCCAGGCCATTCTCGCGCATCAGCTGGTAGAGCCGGTTCACGGCCATGCCGATCAGGATCTCGCAAGGGTAGGGCTTGTACCAGGGCGCCGCCGTCCGCCAGACGGTCCCCAGCCCCTCGACCAGCCGCTCGGGCTTCCAGCGCGCCTCATCGCCCGCGAAGAACCGCCAGAACGCCTGCGGCTCGTCCAGGATGCGCGGGTCGCCCGTGTAGCCCAGCGCCGCCAGCAGGGCCGCGGTCACCGACCCCTGCGCCACCCAGCCGGCCGGGATGTACTTGGTCATCGGGATGGCGGCGCCGCCCTCGAACCGGGTCATCGCCGGCACGGGCGCCGCGAAGCCCGCGAAACCGAAGGCGTTCGCCATCTGGCCAGCCGAGAGCTTCAGCACGTGTCCGGCGCCCGCCGCCCCGCCGAAGATGCAGGACCCATAGCCGTGCGGGGCCGCCTCCAGGTCGCGCGGCAGAGCCTCGGCCAGGCGCACCGAGATCTCCTGGGCGAGCGCCAGCCCCACGAGCAGCGCGGCTCCTGTCGCCCGTTCCCGCTCGGCCACGGCCAGCACCGCCGGCACGACGCAGGGCAGGGTGTGCGGTATCGGATCCCAGTCCAGCGCGTTCATCAGCTCGCCGTTGGCGAACGCCGCGCCGGCCGCCGAGGTCCGCGCCGCCACCCCCGGGATGGTGGCCTCCGAGGCGGCGCCCAGGCTGCGGGCGAATTCGACGGCGATCCGCCCCTTGTCGACGCTGCCGCCCACCAGCGTGCAGCCGATCAGGTCGAGCAGGATCAGCTTGGTCTGCCGGACCAGTGCGGGCGGGATATCCTCAAGCCGCGTCCTCGCGGCGAACGCGGCGAAAGCCTCGGTCACCTCTGGCATCCGCCTGGTTCCTCCTTCGAAGCCGGGGCCGGTCGGGGCGTGGGGCGTCCGGCCCCCCCACGCCGGCCGTCATCGGCTGGCGCTCATCGCGCGCCGAACGCGTACCGCAGCGATACGCCAACCTCACGCGAACGCGACGTGCGGACGAAATCGTACCCTGGCGCCGCCGCGAACAGCGGGTAGATGGAGTTCGTGGCCGTCACCCGCGCCAGTTCGGCCTGCTTGTCGAACACGTTCTTGGCGTAGACGCCGAGGTCCCAGGCCCCTTCCTGACCGGTCACTCCGGCGAACAGGTCCACCACCGTGTAGCTTGGCGTCTTGGTGAAGGTCCCGTCAGCCTTGCGGAAGTTCCCGAAGTTGGGGTTCTTGCCCTGATAGTTGGCGTTGAACCGGAAGTAGCCGCCAAGCGAGTCGGTGATCGGCAACTCGTATCCGCCGTTGAACGTGGCCTGGAACGGCGCCTGGGTGTTCAGCACCTGACCCACCGGCGAGGAACAGAAGTTGATCGGATTGGCCGCGGTGATCGGCTTGGTGGGGTCGTTGCACGGGACGGTGCCGCCCTTTGACTTGATCTTCGAGTAGCTGAAATTGGCGCCCAGCGAGAGGCGGTCGATCGGATTGCCGGCGATCTCCAGCTCCACGCCGCGCACGCGGGCGTCGATGTTGCGATAGAAGGCCAGGCTGGTCTGGGTCGTGCGGCCCGTCACCGTGTTGAAATAGTTGACCCCCTCGAAGGTCGTCAGCTGGTTCTTGTAGTTGAGCTGGAAGACGGCGGCGTTGATGCGCAGTCTCGACCCGAAACTGGCCTTCTCGCCGAGTTCGTAGGAGGTCGCCTTTTCCGGCGCGGGCACCAGCAGGTTGGCCGGCAGGCCGGTGTTGTTGATCGCCGGCAGGCCGGTGCGGAACGAGGTGCCGGTCGTGGCGTAGACCAGGAGGTCATCCGAGAACTTGTGCGACAGCGACAGGCGATAGATCGTGTTGGAGTACTTGTCGTTGTGCGCCTCGGTCGGGAACACGCTGGCCGGCTGGGTGACTTCGCAATAGCCCGGGCCGTAGTCGGGGCTGTTCGGCAGCAGGGGCGACGGACAGCCGCCGCTGGCCGCGGGCAGGAAGCGGGCGAAGGCGATGGCCGCCTGCGTCGTGGTGACATTGAGCACCACCGGCACCCGGTCCTTCACTCTCGCCAGGCCGCCGCTCAGTTCCGTCCGGTCATCGATATGGAACCGCAGGTTGCCGTAGAAGGAGCTGAAATCCTGAGCGAGGTAGATATTGGTGTTGGCGGTCAGGATGTTACGCGGATTGGGCGTGGTGACCTGGCCGGGTCGAGCCTGGAACGGCGCGCCGAAAGCGCCCGGCAGGAAGACCGGCGAGGTGAAGATGATGGTCCCGCCGGAGCGCTTGGAAAAATAGCCGACGTCATAGTCCAGGCGCCGCCCCGGCTCTGGCATCGAAGACATGCGGAATTCGTTGACAAAGAACTTGGGAAGCCTGGCGTTGGAAAAGGGGTTCAACGGCTCGAACCCCGGAATGATGTTCACCGGGTCGATGGCGTTGATGTTGGCCGGGCTGCGGTTGAACTGGCGGCCGAAGTTGTAGCTCAGCTTCTGGCCGAGGACCTCCCAACTGGCGTTGAAGGTGAACAGGTCGATGTGCTGGTTGGCGCGGGTCGGCGCGTCCTGCACCGCGGCGCGGTCGTCCGGGGTCAGCGCCGGTCCGTTGAAGTTGGCCGGGATGCCGAGCGCGGCGAGACCCGGGCTGCCGGGGCCGGCCACCTGGGCGTAGTTGAGGGTCAGCGTCCTGCGGGCCTGGTACATCGCCTGGAACGACAGGGCGTCGGTCGGCGTGAACAGCACCGTCGCGCGATAGCTGCGGTCCCTGAGCTTGGGCTGGATCTTGCTGTTGACGCTGTAGACCCGCTGGCCGTCGCTATCCTCGATATTGGCGGCCAGCCGCACGGCCAGCCTGTCCTTGATCACCGGGATATTGACCCCGCCCTGCAGGTCGGTGTGGTCGCCCGAGCCATAGAGGCCCTGGATGTAGCCGCCGTAGCTGTTGAGGTTGGGCTTGTGGGTTGAGATGGTCACGGCGCCGGAGATCGACGGCGCGCCCCGCGTCGTGCCCTGCGGTCCGCGCAGCACTTCGATCTGGCCGGCGTCGAACAGCGAGGCGATGACCTGCGCGGGATCATACGGCACTTCGTTGAAATAGATCGGGGTCGCCGGCGTGCCGGACCCCGGCTGCCAGGCCACCCCCCGCAGGACGACCTGGGTGCTGGACCCGTTCGCGATCAGGGTCAGGCCGGGCGCCAGCTTGGAGAGTTCCTCGACCGAGGTGATCGCCAGCTTCTGCAGCGTCTCGCCCGTGACCACCTGGATCGAGACCGGAACGTCCTGGACTCGTTCGGACACGCGCCGCGCGGTGACGACGACTTCGCCCACCGTATTGCTGGCCGCCGCCTCCGCGCTCCAGGCCGGCTGGGCCGCGCCCAGAGCGCCACCGGCGCATCCGCACAGCAAGGCCAGTTTCGCGCCGAAAATCCGCGTTTTCATGCTTCCCCCCCAAGGATAGCGGCATGGCGCTCTCCGTCGGGCGCCTGTTGACGCGAGGGCAACCCGAATTGGCCCCGGCGTCAATTCAGATTGTGAATGAATGGAGCCGATAAAACACAACGCCCGCCAACTGTGGCGGCGGCGCAACCGACGGCGGATGACCGTTCACGGCGAAATCAACAGGTGATCGGCCTTCAGCCCTCAGCCTCGTGGGGCGCGCAGGAACCCGAAGGTCTCGATGGCCGTGCGGTAGGCCGCCTCGGCGGCGTCCTTGCCGGGCCCCTTCGGACCGGTGAACAGCCACAGGCCGTCCAGTTCAGCCTCCCGCACCACCGTCTCCAGCCGCCGGGCGCACTGGTCGGGCGTACCGATCAGGCAGAACCGGTCGAGCAGGTAGTCGCGGATCGCCGGGTGGTCGTCGAACAGCCGGCCGTTGGGATTGTCGCCGGCCTTGCCGTGGTGGGCGAAGTCGTAGCGCGCCAGCCGCTCGCGCAGCACCGCCTGGTATTCCTGCGGCACGTTCTTGCCGTCGAACGAGGCCTCGAAGCTGAAGCGGGCGTGGTGCACCGCGATCCCGGCCAGGGCCTTGCGCATGGTGGCGACCTCGGCCGGCGTATCGGCCAGATAGGTCATGATCTGCACCCAGGCCTTCAGCGGCGTGGTCACCCCGGCCGCGGCCCGCGCCGCCCGCGCGCGCGCCGCCAGGTCCCGCAGGGCGCCCACGTCGATGCCCGTGCCGATGGTCACCTCGTCGGCGTGGCGCCCGGCGACCTCCATGCCCTTGGGCCCCGAGAAGGCCATGTGGATGGGCGGCCCCGGCGGCCCGGACGGCAGCATGGTCCGCAGGCCCCGCATCGACTCCTCCACCTCAGCCAGCCTGGACGAGGCCAGCCCCACCTGGTGGACCGCCCCGTCGCCGGTCCCGAAGCCCAGGAAGAACCGCCCCGGCGCCAGCGACTGGAACGTTCGCGCGGTCGTGGCGTGCACCGACCAGTGGCGGGTGACGAAGTTCGAGATATGCGGCCCGATCACGATCCGCTCGGTGCGCAGCAACAGCGCCGTCATCACCGGATAACAGGCCTGGAAGGTCAGCGGCTTGGTGTCCGGCACGCCCAGCCGGTCAAACCCCGCGTCCTCCACCGCCTTGCCCCGCTCGAGCGCGACATTGACGTCGTCCATCCCGACAACGGTCCCGAGTTCCATCCTGGCCGTCCCTCCATCCGCGTGGCGTTGTCGGCCGAGACGCGTGGGCGTGTAAACCCGGATCGGCGGGTGGGTCTCGCCGAGTCGATCCGCGGAATTCGCCCACGGGGGGAATTGTGTTGTAATCTTGTTCATAAATCTTAACGCTATCCACTTCGGGCGAACGGGATCGGCCAAAGGGGCGGGCGTTGAAACCACAGATTATTGGACTCATGGCGGCCGCGGCCGCGGCCATCGGCATCGCGGGCTCCGCGAGCGCCGCGACCATCGCCCTGGACGGGGGTGGCGTGAACACCGTGGGCGGGACGACCATCGAGGGGCTGAATGTCGGCAACACCCGGACCTACACCTCCGGCTCCGTGACATTGGTCGCGCAGGGCTGGACCTACGACACCGACTATACGCCAGACAAACTGGTGGCGTCCTACCTCGGCGCCTATTCTGGCAATGGACTGGGCGTGAGCAGCCCGCACGTCGACGCCAACGGTTCGACGAGCGGCAACGGCTACGGCGGCGCGGTCGAAACCTCCTCTGGCAACCAGCATACCGTCGACAACAACGGCGACGGGCGTATCGACTTCATCCTGCTGAAGTTCAGCACGGCGGTCGACCTGACCAGCCTCTATTTCAAGGTCTTCGACGTGCCCCCGACCGGTGGGGCGGACGGCGACGCCACCGTCTTCTACAAGAACGGCGCCTTCGCGCCGTCCAACGGCGGCAACGCGGAGACCTACCTCGCCCAGTTCACGAGCATCGACTTGCCGGGAAACACCAACGGTTCGCGAAACGTGCTCGGGCTCACCTATTCCGACACCTGGCTGGTGGCCGCGGCCGCGAACAGTTCGTTCAACGACGGCTTCAAGCTGAAGTCCCTTGAATACACCCTGCGCCCGCCCGGCGTCCCGGAACCGGCGACCTGGCTGTTCATGATCATGGGCTTCGGTGGGGCCGGCGCGATGCTGCGCCGCCGGCGCCGGCTGGCGCCGCTCGCGTCATCGGCGATTGAGCCAGGCTTCGACCTCCTCTAGCGTCGGCGCCGGCACGTTGAGGCGCAAAGGCTGGATTCCATGGGAGGCCGTTCGTTCACGGTGGAGCCGTTGCCGGCGAGCTTCGGGGCCAGGGTCTCGGGCGTGCGGCTGGCCAGCCTCTCCGACACGGACCTGGCCCAGGTGCGCGAAGCGTGGTTCGAGTTCGGCCTGCTGATCTTCCCGGATCAGGGCCTGAACCGGGACGAGCAGGTGGCGCTGGCCAGGCGCTTCGGGCCGCTCGTGTTCGACCTCCTGGAGATCTCCAACACCTGGCCGGACGGCTCGGTGCGGCCGGCGGACGATGCGGTGGTGCGGGCCTTCGAGACCAACAAGTACTGGCACCAGGACAACACCTACCAGCCGGTTCAGGCCCTGGGCGCCGTGTTCTCCGCCCTCACCGTCCCGCCGCAGGGCGGCGAGACGGCCTTCGCCGACCTGGCGGCGGCGTGGGACGCGCTCGCGCCCGCCGAACAGCGGCGGCTGGAGGGCCTGACCGCGCTCCACTCTGTGCGCCTCAACCCGCAGAACGCGCGCAAGGGCGAGGCCGGACCGGAAGCCAGGCTCACCGACCTTCAAGGCGGGACCGCGGCGCGGCGCCGCCCGCTGCTCAAGATCCACCCGGTGACCGGCCGCAAGTGCCTGGCGGTCGGCCGGCACGCCTACGCCCTGGAGGGTTGGCCGCAAGACAGCGCGCGCGCGCTTCTCGACCAGCTCACCGAGCAGGCGTGCCAGCCGCCCCGGGTCTGGGCCCACCGCTGGACGGCCGGCGACGCGGTCCTGTGGGACAACATCCGCCTCGCCCACCGGGCCCTGCCCTGGGACATGAGCCAGCCCCGCGTCATGTGGCAATCGCGCATCGCCGGCGACCCGGCGACCGAGGGCTCCGAAGCCGTCGACGCGGAACTGGCGGGTTAGGGGCTGTACTCAATACCGCTCATCCCCGCGAAAGCGGGGACCCAGGTTTTTTGTGTTTCGGCGGCCGGCCCGGCATCTGCGGATCAGATTCAGCTACGAAAAACCCCTGGGTCCCCGCTTACGCGGGGATGAGCGGAGTAGGAGGTTGGCTAAGCTCTTGATCTTGCTGCGGTCGAATTGAGTCTGGACCCTAGGGGCGAAGAACCGCGCGGGCCGCCCCTCAGCCCATCGCTAATCCACCGAGGTCGGCGGCGCCGGCGCGCTCGCAAGCACCGTGTCCTGGTCGCTGTAGGCGGTCAGCATCGCGCCCTTCTTGATCGTCACGTTCTTGCCCTTGATGAAGGGCGCCACGGGCCAGAGCAGCAGCACGGTCACCACCTGCGCGCCCGTCCGGTTGTCGCCCTTCGCGCCCTTGTTGGCGCGCAGGCGTATCCGCTGGTCGCCGACCTTCACATAGAGCAGGCGGATGTTGAGCTTCCCGGTCTTGCCCAGCATGCCTTTGGCCTGCGCATCGACGATCTCGCCGACGCCCCGATAGCCGGCCTTCAGCAGCGTCCCGTCGGCAAGCATGACGTCGTCGTCCAGGGTGATCGCGAAGCGGTCGCCGGTCTGCGCCGTCTGGCTGGAGATCGCCTCCTCCAGCCGCATGGGGAACTCTGTCCCCTCCGGCACCTTGATCTCGGCCGCCGCCGCCGCCGCTTGCGCGCAGAGCAGGGCGACAGCCGCAAGGCCCGCCAAAAGCTTGATTTTCATGGTTCCCCCCGGACACCGTGGTCCACGGCGACCTGCGCACTGATGGGTCGGCGGGTCCAGCGAAGGGTCTTGCAGAGAGCCGAGGTTCGAGGCGGCGGAAGTCCGCCTAGCGCCGGAAGCGGAAGTTGGTCCTTCGCCGGAAACCTGACGTTGGCGTGCGGTGGCCAGGGGCTGATCGCCGCGAGGCTGCCAAAAGACCGCCCCTGGTGATAGGCTGCGTCAAAGGCGCGGAAACAGCGCCAATCCAGCGGAGGAGGCGCCGATGCCAGCGGCCCCAAGCGTCGAGCGTGACAAGCAGGAACAGCAAGGCGTCGGATGGCGCGCGGAAAGGCTGACCGAGGCCTTCGGCGTGCGGCTCCAGGGCGTCTCGATCCGGTGCGGTCTTTCCAAGACGCAGGTCCGCGCGATCTACGACGCGGTGATCACCCACGGGGTCGTGGTGATCCCGGGTCAGGACCTCTCGGACGACGACTACCTCGCCTTCGCCTCAGCGCTTGGCGAGGCCACATCAGCGGCTGGCGCGCTGGTTGAGAGTCACAAAGTCTACCGCATCCGCAACACCGGCGACGACGGCGCCTTCATGCCCGCCGATTCCCCCATGGCCCGCGCCATGATCGCCGACCGGATGTGGCACATCGACTCCACCTACATGCGGCCACGCGCCACGCTTTCGATGCTCTACGGGGTCGTCGTCCCGCCGACGGGCGGCGAGACCGAGTTCTGTGACGCGCGCCGCGCCTGGGACGCCTTGTCGACCGTCGAGCAGCAGCGCCTCGAAGGCCTGACGGCCACCCACTCCGTCATCCACTCGCGCGCGCTGGCGGGCTTCACGGACGAGTTGCCCGAAGTCTACCGCGGAGCGCTTGATCGGGTCCGCCGCCCCCTGGTCCAGGCCCACGAGGAGACTGGCCGCAAGGCCCTGCTGGTCGCCTCACACATTGAGATGCTGGGCGGCTTCACCAAGGACGAGACGGTCGCGCTGGTCGCCCGGCTCATCCAGGCCGCCACCGCTTCGGACAACTGCTATTCCCACCGCTGGCAGGTCGGTGATTTCGTCCTCTACGACAACCGCGCGGTGATGCACCGCGCGCGACCGTTCGAAAGCCAGACGCATGCGCGGGAGTTGCGGACGTCTCGGCTGTTTGACCGGGCGGACGTTGGAGAGTTGGAGGCGGCGGTGGGGTGAGAGCTTTACGCCAGAGGCCGACGCCCTGGATTGAGGACAAATGTTCCCTATATGTTCTTGACCCCGCCCCCCACCTCCGCCATAATGGCCGGCGGCCCACGGCCTGTGCCCCCGGCGCAGCACGCCCAAGGCCCCATCCCCTGACCTGATCCCCCGCCGCCTGAGCGCGCGCGGGCCGCGATCCCTTGGCGGACACAAGAACCATGGCTTCAGACGACACGGCCCTGTCCGGGGACCCCGCGCCCGACGACGCGGCCCCCGACAACCTGGCAACTCAAGACCCCGACGACGCCCGCCCCGCGCGCTACGTCAAGTTCTCCCGCAAGGTGGCCGACGCGGTCTGCGCGCGGATCGCGGCGGGGGAGACCCAGCGCTCGGTCTGCGCCGACCGGGCCATGCCCTCGATCGCCACCCTGCGCGTCTGGGCGCGCGAGCGGCCGGCGTTCGGCCGGGCGTTCGCCCGGGCCCGCGCCATGGGTGGCAGCGACGGGCGGGGGCGGGTCTCCACCTACGATCCGCTGACGGCGCTGGAGATCGTGGCGCGGGTCTCGGAGGGCGAGACCCTGACCGGAATCTGCGACCCGGCCATGCCCGCGATCCGCACCGTCTTCCTGTGGCGGCGCGAGCACGACGACTTCGAGGACGAGCTGCGCATGGCCCGCGAGGCGGCCGCCGAGCGGTTCAGCGACCTGGGCTGGAAGCTCGCCATGGAGGCGACGCCGGAGACCGCCTACCTCACCCAGGTGCGGCTGAACCAGCTGCGCTGGCAGGCCGCCCTGATGGGGCCGCGCACCCACGGGCGGATGCGGGCCGGCGCGGCGCCGGAACCGCGCGAGGCGCTGACCGTCCTGCAGCGGCACTTCAAGCTGGAAACCCATCCCGAGACCGGCCAGACGCGGGTGGTGGGCTACTGCCCCGACCCCGACACCATGCAGCCGGTCCGCGACGCCGAGGGGCCGTGGCGCGATCCGCCGCCGGCGCTGGCCGCCGAGCACGCGGCCTTCCAGGCGAAGCGGGCGGAGGCGGCGGCCGCGGCGCGGAGGCCGGTCGATCCCAACGACCCGGAGGGCTGGTGCTGAGGGGCCCGCCGCCACGTCGGGCCGGACGGGCGGGCGGCGAGCGGCTAAGCTCGGCGGAACGAAGCGTCGCCGCACGCGCTGGACCCTCACGATGAAATCCCTCCCCAATATCCTGACCTCGCTGCGCCTGGTGCTGGCGCTCTTTATGTTCGTGGCGCTGGCCGCGGCGGCCGGCGCGGTGCCGGGCCTGGCCAACACGCTCACCCCCGAGGTCCAGTGGGCGCTGCAGCGCTGGGCGGTCTACGCCTTCGTGGTCGCCGCGGTGACCGACTTCTTCGACGGCTGGCTGGCGCGCAAGATGGACGCCGAGAGCGTCTGGGGCGCCATCCTCGACCCCATCGGCGACAAGGTGCTGGTTTGCGGGGCCGTCCTGGGCCTGATGGCGCTGGGCGCGCAGTCCTTCGTGCTCTTGCCGGCGGGCCTGATCCTGTTCCGCGAATTCACCGTCAGCGCGCTGCGCGAGGTGGGCGCCGGCAAGGGCGTCAAGCTGCCGGTGACCACGCTCGCCAAGTGGAAGACCACCCTGCAGCTGACCGCGCTGGCGCTTGAGCTCTTCGTGGCGGCCTGGGGCGCGTTCTCCTGGCTGCCGCAGACGCCGGGAATCCAGGGGCCGGTTACGATCGGGGCGCACGCGCTCTTCTGGCTGGCGACGCTTGTCACCCTGATCACCGGCGCCCAGTATTGGGAGCAGACCCGCAAGGCTTTGCGCGGCTAGCCCCCGGACCGACATGGCGCTCACCCTCTATTACCATCCCCTGTCGTCCTACTGCTGGAAGGCGCTGATCGCCCTCTACGAGGCCGACATCGCCTTCACGCCCAAGGTCGTGGACTTGGGCGATCCCGACTCGCGCGGGGCCTTCCAGGCGGTGTGGCCGCTCGCCAAGTTCCCGGTGCTGCGCGACGAAGGCCGGGGCCAGACCGTGCCGGAATCGACCATCGTCATCGAGTACCTGGCGCAGACATATCCGGCCGCCGCCGGCCTGATCCCGCCCGACCCGGAACTCGCCTGGCAGACCCGCCTGCGCGACCGGCTCTACGACAACTACATCCACAATCCCCTGCAGCAGGTGGTCGCCGACCGCCTGCGGCCACGGGACCAGCGCGATCCCCTGGGCGTGGAGAACGCCCGCAACCTGATCCGTCAGGGCTATGGGGTCGCCGCCGCGCCGATGGCGGCCGGCGGCTGGGCGATGGGCGAGCGCTTCACCCTGGCCGACTGCGCGGCGCTGCCGGCGCTGTTCTACGCCAACTACGCCGAGCCGCTGGCGGGATGGCCCGATCTGGCGGCCTACCTCGAACGCCTGAAGGCCCGGCCCAGCATCGCCCGCGTGTTGCGGGAGGCCGAGCCCTTCCTGCGGTATTTCCCGCTGAAGGACGGCTAGGTCGTGCTCAGGACCCGGCCTTCGGGGCCTTGGCCAGCGCCGCCTCGCGCCAGCCCTTCTCCTGCTCGATCAGCTCGGGCGTGGCGATGCCCGCGAAGTCCTCCGGCTCGAAGAACGGCCGCAACTCCAACTGGGCGCCGTCTTCCATCGGCGCCTGGACGGCCCAGCCTTCCGCCTCCGCCATGTCCTTGACCTGCCACACCCAGTAGCCGCCGATCAGTTCCTTCGTCTCCGCGAAGGGCCCGTCGGTGACGATGGCCTTCTCGCCCGCCCGGAAGTCGACCCGCTTGCCCTTGGCGCTGGGGTGCAGGCCGGCGGCGTCGACCATCAGGCCAGCCGCGATCAGCCGGTCGTTGTACTTGCCCATCTCGGCGACGGCCTCGGCCGAGGGCATGGCGCCGGCTTCGGATTTGGGATTGGCCTTGACGACCACCAGGACACGCATCGGTCAGCTCCTTGAGGCTTCGGTTATGCCGGAACGACGAACCGCCGCCGCCGCCGCCGACAAAATCCGTCAATTTTATTCAGGCGGGGTCCGGGACCTTGAAGAACGGCGCGGGGCTGAGAAGCTGATTTTCCTGCTTGATGACCAAGCTGCTCATCTCGCGCCCATAGGCCTGCCAGTCCGGATCGGCCCACAGCGCCGCGCGCCGCTTGGCCCGGTCCTCGAAGCTGTCGTAGGCCCACAGGTGGATCACCTGATTGAGGCCGCCGACCTCGACCGAATAATAGCCGACCAGGTGGCCCAGGATGCGCTTCTGCAGTGCCAGGCCCTTCTCGCTGTAGAGGGCGAAATAGCGGGCGGTCGAGCCCAGGGCGAGCGTGTAGGTCCGCATCTCGACGATCATCGGGGTGTTCCTCTCGGCTTGGGCTGCGCGCGGCTAGCTCATGGGATTGGCGGGCGGCGGCGGCTCGGGCAGGGGGATGAAATCCTGGTTGTCCGCGTCGGGCAGCTTCATGCGCCCGGCCCGCCAGTCGGCCTTGGCCTCTTCGATCCGCGCCTTGGACGAGGCCACGAAGTTCCACTCGATGAACCGCTCCCCCACCGGCTCGCCGCCAAGCAGCATGACGATGGCGTCCGTAACGGCCTTGATCGGCACGGGCTGTCCGGCCGCGAACACCAGCATCTGACCCGCATGGAACTCGCGCCCGTCCACCTCGACGGAGCCCTGCGCCACATAGGCCGCCCGCTCGGGATATTCCGCCGTGAGCCCGCCGGTCGCGCCGGCCTCCAGCGCCCAGTGGACATAGAACATCGGCGAATGGGTCCTGACCGCGGCCCGCGCGCCGAACGCCTCGCCGGCGATCAGCCGCGCCCACAGGCCACCGCCCTCGTAGACCGGCAGGTCGGCGCCCTCATGGTGGGCGAAGGCCGGCGTGGTCTCCTCGCTTTCGATCGGAAGCGCCACCCAGGCCTGAATGCCGTGCATGGTCCCGCCCTTGGCGCGCAGGTCCTCGAAGCGCTCGGAGTGCGTGATGCCGCGCCCGGCGGTCATCCAGTTGACCTCGCCGGGGCGGATCACCTCCGTCGTGCCGACGCTGTCGCGATGGGTCATGGCGCCGTCGAAGAGATAGGAGACCGTCGAGAGCCCGATATGCGGATGTGGCCGCACGTCGACCGTGCGCGGAAAGCCCGGCTGGAATTGAGCCGGCCCCATGTGGTCGAAGAAGATGAACGGCCCGACCATCTTGCCGCCGTGGTGCGGAAGAACTCGGCCCACCTCGAACCCGCCGAGGTCCTTGCGCCGCTGGTCGATGACGAGGTCGATCATTCTCGCAACCTAACGTCCTTCCAGCCGGTCGGGAACGTCAGATGCGCCTACCCCTGCGAGCTAACATAGGAGCTGATCAGGCCGAGCGGGGCCGCGGTGGTGTTCTTGACCGAGCGGATGACGATGCGGCTCTCGATGTTGGAAACCAGGCCCAGAGACAGGATCTTGTCGCGCAGGAAGTCGTCGAAGGCGTGCATGTCGCGGGTGACGATGCGCAGCTCGTAATCCGCCGCGCCGGTGACGGTGGCGCACTGCACGACCTCGCTGAGCCGGGTGATGGAGGCCTCGAAGGCGTCCAGATTGTCCCGGGTCGGCAGGCTGAGCTTGACCGTGCAATAGACCTCGAAACCGAGCCCCAGCTTCTCCCGGTCGAGGATGGTCACGCGCCGCTGGATGACACCGCCGTCCTCCAGGCGCTTGATGCGCCGCCAGCACGGGCTGGACGACAATCCGACCCGCTCGGCGATCTCGGCGACCGACAAGCCCGCGTCATGCTGGATCAGGTCGAGGATCTTGGCATCGACGGCGTCCAGGAGTTCAGACACGTTTTAATCCCCCACCATGCGCATGCCGGCGTCGTTCTTGCCCCAGAACCGGATGGAAGGGGCACGCTTTTGGCAAGCAATTCCCGCGATCCTATATGATCTTCTAATCGGGGTGGGAGAGGCAGAAGGAAGAAAATTGCGATGCGGCACTCGGAAGTGACGCTCGACGACAAGTTTCTGCTCACAGAGGGCCGGGTGTTCATCACCGGCGTCCAGGCGCTGCTGCGCGTGCTGATCGACCAGCACGGGCTGGACCAGGCCGCGGGCCTGAACACCGCGGGCTTCGTCTCCGGATACCGGGGCTCGCCGCTGGGCGGACTGGACCAGCAGGCCGGCCGCGCCGCAATGCACCTGAAGGCCGCCGAGGTGGTGTTCAAGGAGGGCCTCAACGAGGACTTGGCCGCCACCGCTGTCTGGGGCAGCCAGCAGGCCAACCTGTTCCCTGGCGCGAAGTACGATGGCGTCTACGGCATGTGGTACGGCAAGGCGCCCGGCGTCGACCGCACCGGCGACGCGTTCAAGCACGCCAACTTCGCCGGGACCTGGTCCAAGGGCGGGGTTCTGGCGGTGGCCGGCGATGATCACAACTGCAAGTCATCGACGCTGCCCTCGCAGTCGGAGTTCGCCTTCCAGGACTTCGAGATGCCGGTGCTTTCCCCCGCCGACGTGCAGGAGGTTCTGGACTACGGCCTGCTGGGCTACGCCCTGTCGCGCTATTCGGGCCTCTGGGTCGGTCTGATCGCGGTGGCGGACACCATGGATTCCGGGGCGACCATCGATGTGGGTCATGGTCGCCATCAGTTCGTCCGGCCGGACAACCTCCGCATGCCGGCTGGCGGTCTGGGCATCCGCCTCAAGGATCAGCCGCTGGATAAGGAGCGGCGGCTCAGGACCCAGAAGATTCCCGCGGCGCTGGCCTTCGCGCGCGCCAACCGCATCGACCGTGTGATGCTGGGCTCGTCGCGGCCCAGGCTGGGCATCGTCTGCCAGGGCCAGGCCTACAAGGACGTCGTCGAGGCCTTCGCGGCCATGGGCATTACGTCCGCCGAGGCCGCCAGCCTGGGGGTCGCGATCTACAAGGTCGGCATGCCCTGGCCCCTGGAGCCGATCGGCATCCGCGCCTTCGCCGCCGGCCTCGAGACCCTGATGGTCATCGAGCACAAGCGGCCGCTGATCGAGACCCAGGCCCGGGCCGCGCTCTATGATCTGCCGGCCCATGCCCGTCCTAGGATCATCGGCAAGACGGACGAGGCCGGCCATCCCCTGCTGTCGGAGATCGGGTCGCTGTCGGTGGCCGAAGTGGCGCTGGCGATCGCCGACCGGCTGCCGCCCGGCCCGCACATGGATGGCGTCCACGACTACCTGGCCCGCGTCTCGGCCGCCTCGATGGCGGCGGTGACGCTGGCGTCCGATCAGCAGAGGAAGCCGTTCTTCTGTTCTGGCTGCCCGCACAACAGCTCGACTCGCCTGCCCGAGGGATCCCGCGCCCTGGCCGGCATCGGCTGCCACTACATGGCGAGCTTCAACGATCCCTCCACCGACCTGAACAGCCAGATGGGCGGAGAGGGCCTCACCTGGATGGGGGCCTCGCCCTTCACCACCGAGAAGCACGTCTTCGTCAATCTGGGCGACGGCACCTACAATCACTCGGGCTCGCTGGCCATTCGCGCGTCGGTCGCGGCCAGGAGCAACATGACCTACAAGCTGCTGTTCAACGACGCCGTCGCCATGACCGGCGGGCAGGCGGCGGAGAGCGGCTTCACGCCGGCCCAGATCACCCGCCAGCTCGCCGCCGAGGGCGTGGCCAGGATCGTCATTGTGGCCGCCGAGCCCGAGCGCTACGAGCAGATCAAGGACCTTGCGCCCGGCGTGGAGGTGAAGCCGCGCTCCGAGTTGATGGCGGTGCAGAACCAACTGCGCGAGACCCCGGGCGTCACGGTGCTGCTCTACGACCAGGTCTGCGCCACCGAGAAGCGCCGCCGGCGCAAGCGCGGGACCATGGACGCCGCGCCCAAGCGGGTGATGATCAACCCGCTGGTCTGTGAGGGCTGTGGCGACTGCTCGGTAAAGTCGAACTGCGTCTCCATCGAGCCGCTGAACACGGAGTTCGGCCGCAAGCGGAAGATCAACCAGTCGTCCTGCAACCAGGACTATTCCTGCCTCGACGGCTTCTGCCCCTCCTTCATCACCCTCGAGGGGGCCGCCAACCCGCACAAGGCGGCGATGCCGGCGCTGACCGCGGACTCGACCCCGCTGCCGGCGTTCCAGACACTGAAGGGCGTGCAGAATATCCTCTTCACTGGCGTCGGCGGCACCGGCGTGACCACCGTCGCCTCGATCCTGGCCATGGCCGCCCACGTGGACGGCCGGGCCGCCAGCGTCGTCGACATGACCGGCCTGGCGCAGAAGGGCGGGGCGGTGTTCAGCCACGTGCGCATCGGCGAGATGGAAGACACCGTGGTCGGCGGCCGCGTCCCGGCGGCGAGCGCCAATGTGCTGATCGCCTGCGACCTGCTGTCGGCCGGCGGGGCTGACGCGCTGTCGCTCTACGCCAAGGACCGCACCGTGGCGCTGGGCAACGCCGACTTCGCGCCCACCGCCGACTTCGTCACTGACCGAGACGTGCGCTTCGACGCCGACCAGCAGGGCGCGCGGATCGCCGCGGCGGTGAAGTCCTACGACGCCATGCCGGCCCAGAACCTGGCGGTGAACAACCTGGGCGACGCCATCTACGGCAACATGATCATGCTGGGCTTCGCCTGGCAGAAGGGGGTGATCCCGGTCTCCAGCCGTGCGCTTTACCGGGCCATCCGGCTGAACGGGGTCGATGCGGAGACCAATCTCCAGGCCTTCGAACTGGGTCGCAAGGCCGCGCACGATCCGGCCGAGCGAGGCGCCCGGGAAGATGACGTACCGACCCCCGAGACCATGGGGCTGGACGAACTGATCGCCCACCGCGTGAGGGAGCTGACGGCCTATCAGGACGCCGGCTACGCGCGGCGCTACCAGGGCTGGGTCGAGAAGGTCCGCGTGGCGGAGGCGGCGCTTGGTGAGGGCCGAGCGCTGACCCGGGCGGCGGCGGTCAACCTCTACAAGCTGATGGCCTACAAGGACGAGTATGAGGTCGCCCGCCTATATACCGATGGCCGGTTCAGGGCCTACCGCGACGAGACCTTCACCGGCGGCAAGACCAAGGTGTGGCTGGCCCCGCCGCTGATCGCGCGCAAAGGCCCGGACGGCAAGCCGAAGAAAATGGCCTTCGGCGGTTGGATGCTGGACCTGGCCTTCCCGCTGATGGCTAGGATGAAGGGCCTGCGGGGCGGGCCGTTGGACATGTTCGGCTACACCGACGAGCGCAGGATGGAGCGTGGCCTGATCGCCGACTACGAGGCGGGGCTGTCGACGTTGATCGCCGGCCTGACGCCCGAGCGCCTGGATACCGCGATCGCCATAGCCGCCATCCCGCAGAAGATCCGGGGCTACGGCTACATCAAGGAGGAGTCTGTGGGCCCCGCGAAGGCCGAGGAGAAGGCGCTGTGGGGCCGGTGGGAGAAGCTGGCGCCGAAGGTCCAGGACGCCTGACAGCAGAACGCCCGGACCTCGCGGTCCGGGCGCCTGAGAGTCTGGTCTTCGGCTATGGCCTAGTATTCGTAGGTCAGGTCGAGGCCGAAAGTCCGGGCCGGCACGTAGTTGGCGGCGCCGAAGACCTGGAGGTAGCGGCCCGAGAAAGTGGCCTCCTTATTCTGGGTCAGGTTCTTCACCCAGATTGCGACTTCAGCCTTTCCCGACGCCACGCCGATATCGCGCAGTGCGATCCGGCCATTGACGTTCCAGCTCGCCGAGACGTGATCGATGCCGGCGAATTGGGGGATAACCACCGTCGGATTCTGGGTGAGATTGAACTTCGAATGGTAGGTTCCGTCCATCCGCACCCGCAGCGTTGCGTCACCGAACAGCGGGTCTGAATCATACTGGCCCCACAGACCGCCGGTCCATTTCGACCGGAGCGCGGGTGCGTAGGCGCCAAGGTTGAATGCGACAAGCACCGGGTTCACGCTGGTGAACTTGGTGTCCATGTAACCCAGGCTGCCGCCGACGGTGACGCCGTGCATCGGCAGGGCGGTGGCCTCAAACTCGAAGCCCTTGGCCTTAACCGGCCCGCCCTGGTCGATGATGATGGTCCCCGCCACCGCCGAATTGGGCAGGGCCGGGAAGTTGGCGGCGCTTTGCGCTGTTTGGAAGTGCTTATAGGTGGCGTGGTAGACCGCCAGGTTGGTGCGCAGCCGGTTTTCGAGGAAGTCGCCCTTGAAGCCGCCTTCGAAGGACTCCACCGTTTCCGGCAGGAAGTCGATCTGCGCCACAGAACCGCCCGACACGAAGGCCGTCGAGTACTTGCCGTAGAACAGCAGATGCTCATCGGGCTTGTAGTTCACGCCGACCAGGAAGTTGGGCTTGGTCTTGCGATAGGTGAAGGGGATGGTGGCGAGCGTCGTGGGCGCGGCGGCGGGGTTGTAGACAAACTCGCCGTCCTTTTTGTCCTTCGTGATCCGGACGCCGCCAACGATATCGATCTGCGACGTGGCGTGCACTTCCACCTGTGAGTAGGCGGCGAGTGAGGTGGCGCGGTTATAGCTGACGCCCTGGCGCCCGAGGACAACGCCATTGGTCACCACCGCGAGCGAAGGTGAGGCCCCAATGCCCAGGAGCCCCGCACGGTCGTTCGAGTGGAACCCGACAAGGCCGGCCGTGATGGTCACCAGCTTGGAGTCATAGTTGGCCTGAAGCTCGTCGCTCCATTGGCGGGAGAGCACTTCGGATGCGGTGACGACTAGGTTGACCGGCTGGCCGACATTGGCCTGCCTGAAACCCAAGCCCGCCCCAAGCGGCAGCGCCTGCTGGGTGAGGATAAGCGAGCTCAAGCCGTCGATCGGGGACGTCGTGAACAGGAAGCCGTGGCGATAGGCGGCGATGTTCTTGAACGTCAGGCTGTCGTTCACCCGGAAGGTGCTGGTCAGGCTGTGACCGTAGGTGGATTGCGTGGAGGGGATCGCCCAGCCGTTGTTGACGATCTTGGGACGCTTTCCGCTGGGCGCGGAATAGACCGTGAAGGGCTGGCTGGCGATAAGCGCCTGGGCGAACGGCGCTGCAATCTGGCCGATGCCGGGAACGTTTGGGTTGATGCCGATGAAGCCCGTGCCTTCAGGCGTGTTCCGCTCCTTGTCGTAGTCGAACTTGTAGACTGTCTTGAAGCTGTCGTTCGGCTCAAACTTCAGGGCGCCGAAGAAGGCGTCGTTCTTAAGGGTGCCAAGGTATTTGGGCGAGACATCGCGGCCCTTGCCCGGAGACGCGCTGCGGTCCCAGACCACGCCGGCGTTGGCGTTCTTGATGTCGCCGCGCTTGTAGTTGTGGACGACGGTCGCATAGGCGCTGAACGGGCCCATCTCGGGCAGGTTCACGCTGGTGCGGACGCGAAGCTGATCGTAGTTGCCGACCGTGACCTGTTGCTTGAAGCCGAGCTGGCCGGTCGGGTCGCGGGTGGTGATGCTGACCGCCCCGGCCGTGGCGTTGCGGCCGAACAGCGTGCCCTGCGGGCCGCGCAACAGTTCGATCTGGGTGACGTCCGGCAGTTCGAAGATCGTGCCGCGCGCCGAGGCCAGGTAGACGCCGTCGAGGTAGAGCGAGACCTGTTTGTCCGAGCCGGCGACGACGCCGTAGCTGATCGCGCCGCGAATCGAGAAGGACGGCAGCCGGGAACCGCCGGCCGCGGTGCGGACCATGACGCCCGGCGCCATGCCGGACAGGTCGGAAACGCTGGTGATGCGGTTGGTCTGCAGGGTCTCCGAGGTCAGCGCGGTGACCGCGATCGGCACGTCCTGCAGGCTCTGTTCGCGCTTCTGGGCGGTGACGACCACTTCGGCGAGCTGGTTGCCGCTTTCGGCCGCCGCCGCCGCCGCATAGGCGCCCGTCGCCATGCCCAGCGTCGACACCAGCGCCGTGCCAAGCAGAAGTTTTCCGCGCACACGCGCGGCGCGTCGAATGTCGAATGTCATGTATGTATCCCCCGGAGACTTAATGTCTGCGCCAATTTTTATGGCGCGAACCTAGCCGGGAATATCCGCATTGCAAGGCGTGACTATGCGGCCTGAAATTATAATCAGCGGTATGGCTCAGGCGCCACGGCGCCCGATCTCCGCCAGCAGCGCCGGATAGTCGGCGAGGCCTGTGGCGGGGGTAACCACCTCGCGCCAGCGGTCGTCTATCGCCTGGGCGATGGCGGCAGATAGTTCCGTCTTGTGCCCGCCGGAAACGCCCTTGCGGACCTTGGCGGAGTCCGAGTCTGGCGGCAGGTTGCAACGGGCCTCCGATGCGTTGCGCATCAGGAGGTCGTCGAACCGGTCCTTGTGCTCCAGCATGAAGCCGAGCGACGAGCGCTCCAGCGTCAAATCCACCAGTTCATCGTCGAGAGGCAGGCCGCAGAAAGCCGCAACCTGGCGGATGGCGGCTTCCGGATCGGCGTTCATCCGCTCGTAGGCCAGGACCAGCACGCTCGGGTCGTCCCGCACCGCCCACCAGCTCTGGAGGTGGCCCCAATAGTCGTTTTTCGCCGCGCCTCGACCGATCCAGTTCAGCGCGAATTCGCTCATGGAGACCGCGCCGGGCTCCAGAAACCATCCCTCCATGAACCGGTACATGGAGACGCAGGCGTCCTTCGGATCGCGGAACGAGACGATGTAGCGGGCGCCCTTGGGGATCGTGTCATGGGGCATGTGACTCTTGAACCCGCGGGGTTCGGCCCGTTGGGGACCCTCCAGGTCGACGCCCGCGATCTTCGCCGTCTCGATCCATGGCACGACGCGGGAGATGTCGTCGAAGTCGAAATCGCCGCGGGTGCGCAGGGTATGGAAAATCTGCTGCAGCCAGGTGGTGCCGCACTTTCCGTATGGTGTGATCACCACGTCGCTTGGGCGGGGACGATAGGACTCCGTCCCCGCGCCGATCTCGGCGGGCGTGAACAGGCGGCCCATGACCTCGCCGAACTCAGCCAGGCTCCGCGCGCGACGCGGTGCGTTCCCATCCATGAACCGTCCCCGATGAATTTGTGGCCCAGGCTACACCGATCAGCGCCGCGCGAAAGTCGGCCGCGGGCTAGTGGCCCACGGCGGCCGCGCGCAGGCTCTCGATGAAGGCGCCGCGCGCCGCGCTGAGTTCGCGTCCCGTGGCGGTGGGCCAGGCGGAGTTGACGACAATCACGATGCCTTGGTCTCGGAAGGTGGTGATCGACTGGCCGTAGATCCCTGAGGCCTCATAGGCCCCCGGCCCACGGACCCACCAATAGTAGCCGTAGCCGGCGGGGGCGGGCGCGCCGTAGCTGATCTGCGCCCGGGTCGCCTCGCCGATCCACCATGGTGGAACGACGGTCTTCCCGCCGGCCTTACCGCCCTCCAGGATGAAGAGCCCAAGCCGGCCATAGTCGCGCAAGGTCATGGAAATGCCGGTGCCGCCGCGCTCCTGGCCGCCGCGGTCGATGGCCCAGACCGCGTCGCGCTCCATGCCGTAGGGCCGCCAGATCTTCTCCGAGGCGTATCGCGCGAGCGGCTCGCCCGTGGCCTTGGAGAGCAGCACGCCCATCAGGTCGGTCTCGCCGGTGTTGTAGTTGAAGCGGCTCCCGGGCTCGGCCGCGCGCGGCAGCCGGCGCAGATAGCTGACCATGGGATTGACGCCGGGCTCGGTGACCTGGGTACTGGGCCGGGCGACGTTGGACTTCGGGTCGGCGTAGTCCTCGCTCCATTTGACCCCGGACGTCATGGTCAGCATCTGGCGCACGGTGACGCCGTCGTAGGCAGAGCCTTTCAGCTCCGGGATGTAGGTGGTGACCTGATCGTCCAGGCTCTTGATTTTGCCGTCCTGGATAGCCGCGCCGACCAGGGTCGAGGTCATCGACTTGGCCACGGAGAACGAGGTCCAGCGGTCGGTCGGCCGACGGCCGAGGCCGTAGCGTTCCAGCACGATCCGGCCGTCCTTAAGCACCAGCAGACCTGAGACCCGGTAGGCGGCCATATACTGGTCCACCGTCCAATTTCGGCCGGCATAGGTGAAGATGGGATCGATCGGCCGGGCCGCGACCAGTAGTGGGTGGACGTGCGGCCCACGCTCGATGACATGGGTGCGGTAGAGGGTCTCCATGGCGCGGTATCGGGCGGCCTGCTCTTGCGGAGTCCATGTCAGGAGGTCGCTCCCCAGGTAGCCCAGGACGGGCCTGGCGAGCGCCGAGCCCGGCAGCAGAAGTGCCAGGCACATCGCGAGGCGGATCAACGGGCGCACGGGCGGCTCCTTCAAGCAGGGCGAGCGCAGCCATATCGCCATCCGCCATGGTTCCCAACCCGGGCCCCAGGCGTTAGGCCAGCCGCATGGCGGATTTCGATTTCGAGGCGGTGGTGGTGGGGGCGGGCGCGGTGGGCCTGGCTTGCGGGCATGCGTTGGCCCGCCGGGGGCTCACCGTGGCGGTGCTCGAGCAGGACAAGGCCATCGGCCAGGGCGTCTCGTCCCGCAACTCCGAGGTCATCCACGGCGGACTCTATTATCCGACCGGCTCATTGAAGGCGCGACTGTGCGTGGCCGGCCGACGCGCTCTGTATCCATTCCTGGACAAGCACCACGTCAGTTATGATCGCTGCGGCAAGCTCGTGGTGGCGACCACGCTGGACGAAGTGGGCCGCCTGGACGGCATCCTGGAGCAGGCGCTGACCAATGGCGTCGACGGTATCGCGCGACTCACCAAGGCGCAGGCGCTCGCGCTGGAGCCGGATCTGAAATGCGAGGGCGCGCTGATTTCACCCCAAAGCGGGGTGTTCGCCAGCCACGATTACATGCTCGCCCTGCAGGGCGAGATTGAAGAAGCCGGCGGCGCGGTCGTGCTCGCCACCCCTTTTGAGGGCGCCAGCCCACGGGAGGGCGGCGGGTTCGAGGTGCGGGCCGGCGGGGCCGAACCCGCCACCCTAACCTGCCGCTACCTGGTCACCGCGCCCGGCCTTTCGGCCCAGGCCGTGGCCGCGGCCATCGCAGGCTTCCCGCAAACCGACATTCCCAAGGGCCACTATGGCAAGGGCATGTACTTCCGGCTGGCCGGCAAGGCGCCCTTCGGGCGTCTGATCTATCCGCCGCCGATCCATGGGGCGCTCGGCACCCACTACCGCCGCGACCTGGGCGGTCAGGCGGTGTTCGGGCCGGACCTGCGCTATGTGGAGACCCTCGACTACAGCGTCGATCCCGACGCCGCCGACGACTTCGCCCGCTACATCCGCAAATTCTGGCCGGGCCTGCCCGACGGAGCGCTCACGCCTGACTACGCCGGCATCCGGCCGAAGCTGCACGGCCCGGACGAGCCGCAGCCCGACTTCCGGATCGACGGGGCCGAGGCGCACGCCATCCCGGGTCTCGTCGCCCTCTTCGGGATCGAGAGCCCCGGCCTCACGTCCTCGCTGGCGATTGGCGAGGAGGTCGCGGCCAGGCTCGGCCTGGGCGTCTAGCGGCCGGCGACGGCGACAAGGGCCTCGGCTGGCGCGGCGCCCTGCAGGTGGATCAGGGACCACAATGCGAAGAACAGCAGCGGCCAGCGAACGCCCGGCGCGCCCGCCAGGAACTGTGCGCCGGCGTCCGGGCGTACGCGGCGAACCGCCTCCACCCCGTCGATGCGCGCGGCGATATCGGCCGCCCGTGGCGCGATCCAGGCTTCGACCGGCACTGTGAATCCCTGCTTCCGCGACCAGGCCCCGGCCGCCGGGCAGGCGCCCTCAAGCCACTTGCGCAGCAGCCATTTGCCGTGGCGGCCGCGCGCCTTCATGCGGTCGGGCAGGGGATAGGCGAACGCCGCGACCTCGGGGTCCAGGAACGGAGTGCGGCCCTCCAGCCCATGGGCCATGAGGCAGCGGTCGAGCTTCAGCAGGAGGTCGTTGGGCAACCACGTGGCGACATCGGCCCACTGGGCAGCCTGCAGCGGCGTCAGGCTTGTCGGCGCGCGCGCCTCGTCGAGCCAGTGAGCCAGGGCCGCGGTGTCGGCGGTGCGCGGCTGGGCCGGACGCCCGCCCAGCCACGCTGGCCTGAGCGCGCGGCGGTAGCGTCCGTAGCCGCCGAAGAGTTCGTCGCCGCCCTCGCCGGTCAGGACGACGGTGAGAGTCCCCTTGGCGGCCTCGGCCAGCTTCCAGGTCGGCAGGGCCGCATAATCGGCGGTCGGGTCGTCGAGCGCCCAGGCGACCTGCGGGGCGATCCGCCAGAAGTCTTCTTCTCCGAATATCGTCTCGCGCCAGTCGAGATCCAGCGCGCGCGCCACCGTCTCGGCCCGCCCTCGCTCGTCGGTGGCGCCGGGCGCATCGAAGCCGCAGGTGAAGGCCGTCACCGGACGTTCGTTCAGCCGCGCCATCAGCGTCGCGATGGCGGCGGAATCGATCCCGCCCGACAGGAACAGACCGTAGGGTGCGTCCGAACGCTGATGCACCCTGACGCTGTCTTCGAGGACGGCGTCGAGGCGCTTTATCAGCGCCCCCTCCGTCGGCTTCGCCGCCTCCTCCCCCGTCTTACGGGGGAGGAGGAGGGCCGCCCCGCGCTTTGAGGACACGATCCGCCCGTCGCGAACCTCGACCACCTCGCCGGGCGCGAGCCGGCGCAGGCCCTGGAACACCGTCCGCGAGCCCAGGGTATAGTTGAAGGCCAGGAGTTCGCGGGCCGCGGCCTCGTCCAACGCCCGCGTCATAAGGCCCGCGGCGAAGAAGGCGCGGGGCTCGGAGGCGAAGGCGAGGCCGCCCGCGTGCTCCATGATGTAGAGCGGCTTGATACCGAAGGGGTCGCGCGCCAGCCACGCCCGGCCGTCCGCGCCGATCAGGCAGAAGGCGTACATGCCGCGCAGGCGTCCGAACGCCCGCTCGCCCTCCTGGGCGTAGAGGTGCAGCAAAGGTTCGAAGTCCGAGCCCGTGGCGAGGCTGTCCCTGAGGCCCCATTCGTCGGCGAGTTCGAGGTAGTTGTAGATCTCGCCATTGCCCACGACCGTGGAGCCGGCCGCGTGCAGGGGCTGCCAGCCGCCTTCAAGGTCGATGATCGAGAGCCTGGCGTGGGCGAGCGATGCGCCCGCCACATCCTCCAGCCGCAGGCCGTCCGGCCCCCGGTGCGCCAGGGCCGCGATCATCGCAGGCGTGCGTGGGTCGGTCCCGCCCAGCTGGCCGGCGATGCCGCACATTCAGAGCGCCCCGAAATCGGCGAAGAGCGCCTTCCACTGCGCCACCACGGCGGCTTCCGAAAACTCGGCGGCGACCCGTTTGCGCCCTCGTGTGGCGAAGGCGGCGTGCAGGGCGGAATCGTCCAGCAGGCGCCGGACGCCCGCGGCCAGGGCCGCAGGATCTTCGATGGGGACCAGCAGCCCGTCGCGGCCGTCCTCGATCAAGGCGGCCGGCCCTTGGCTGGCGGCCGCCACCACAGGCAGGCCGTGCGCCCAGGCCTGGATGACGACATTGCCGAGCGGCTCATAGCGCGAGGGGAAGACACAGAGGTCGGCCGCCCGGTAGAGCGCCGAGGCGTCGGTCCGCCAGCCCAGGAACCGCACCCGGTCCTCGACGCCGAGCGCGGCGGCCATGCCCTTGAGCTTGGCCTCCTGAGGGCCGACACCGGCGATCCACAGCCAGGCCTCCGGTAGCTCGGTCAGGGCCTGCAGGGTGATGTCATGCGCCTTGGCTTCGTGCAGTCGGCCCATGGAAAGCAACAGGGGCGCGCTTCGGGGCGTATCGAGGCTCGCGCGGTCCAGCGCCTGACCCACCGGCGGGGCCGCGGCGAAGTTGGGGATGCAGCGCACCCGGCCGGCCGGCCAGCCCTGGTCGACGATCCATTCGGCGATGTCCTCGGTATTGGCCACCAGGGTGTCGAAGCCCTTGTAGTATTTGAGGTTGTAGTAGCCGCCGAGGCGTCCGACGCGGGCCCAGGGGCCCTTGGGCGTGTGCCGGGCCGCGCGGTTCATCCAGGCCACCGCAAGCCTGGCGCCTGTGAGTTTCGCGAACCCGGCGGTGGCGGTCCTGGTGACGATGTCGAGCGGTCCGCCGAAGGGCAGCACCTTTACCGGGGCGCCCGCGGCCTCCAGCGCGGCGCGCCGGGCCGGGTGGCGGCGGATCGCGCAGGACTCGTCCACGCCCGCCCGCCGCAACGCCGCCACGAGGTCGACGAAGTAGGTCTCCGCCCCGCCGTCCCCGGCCGTTCCCAGAAGGTGCAGCACGCTCATGTGTCCGCACAGGTTAGCCGTTCAGGGGCGGCCGGGATAGCACGCTCGGGTCAGCTCAGCTTGAAGCCCTGATAGCCCGCCTCGACGATCTCGCGGACGCGGCGGGTGTAGGCGTCGAAGCCGCCGACGTAGGCCAGCAGGCGCCGCGGCTTCCCCTCGATATTGTCGCCCATGTACCAGCTCTTGGCCTTGGAGAAGAGTGTCTGGGCGCCGAGCTCGTCGACGTGGGCGCTCCACGCGGCTTGCGCTTCCGGATCGGCCTCGATGGACTTGAGGCCGTGGGAGTCGAGGTAGCGGATGCATTCGCTGACCCAGTCGATGTCGTGCTCGACGGCGGGGACCAGGTTGACCAGCACCGAGGGGCTCAGCGGCCCGGTGACCACGAAGAGGTTGGGGAAGCCCGCGGTCATCAGACCGAGATAGGTCTGCAGATCCTTCTGCCAGGTCTCGCCCAGGCTCTCGCCGGCCTCGTTACGGATGTCGATGGCCGAGGCCGCCCCGGTCAGCGCGTCGAAGCCGATCGCGAAGACGATCACGTCCAGCGGATATTCGGCCTCGGTCGTCTGGATCCCGGTCTTGGTGATGCGCGTGATCGGGGTCGCGCGCACGTCCACCAGGGTGACATTCGGACGGTTGAAGGTCTCGTAGTAGTCGGTGTCGACGCAGATGCGCCGGGTGCCGATCGGATGGTCGTAGGGCGAGAGCTTGGCGGCGACTGCCGGGTCCTTGACCGTCTCGCGGATGCGCTCGCGGACGAACTCCGAAGCCTCCTCGTTGATCTTCAGGTCGCGCGAAATGTCCGTGAATGTGCCCACGAACCCGCCGCCGCCCTTCTCCCACTGCTTGGCCAGGAGCTCATGCCGCTCCTCGGGCGTGAAATCCCATCCGGACTTGCCGGTGCCGGCGCTGGTGGAGGTGCCCACACGGGTGTTGCGGATCTCCGCGCGGTATTGCGGATAGCGGGCGCGGATCGCGTTGAACCGCTCCATGTCGGTGGGGACGTTCTTGGCGGGGATGGTGAACACCGGCGTGCGCTGGAAGACATCCAGGTGGCTGGCGACCTTGGCGATCTCAGGGGTGGCCTGGAGGCCGGAGGACCCTGTGCCGATCAGGCCGACCCGCTTGCCCGCCAGGTCGGGCTCCGTCTTGGGCCAGCGCGAGGTCAGATACCACTCGCCCTGGAAGTCATCGAGCCCCTCGAACGGGAGTTTCTTGGGCTCGGAGAGGCCGCCGGTCGCCAGCACGATGAAGCGGCAGGTGACGGTGTCACCCTTGTCCGTGCCGACCGTCCAGAGCCCGTCGGCGCCGCGCCGGACCGAGGTGACGCGGGTCGAGAACCGGAAGTGTGGCCGCAGGTCGAACCGGTCGGCCACATGGTTCAGGTAGGCCAGGATTTCGGGCTGGGCGGCGTTGCGCTCGGTCCAGACCCATTCCTGCTGCAGTTCGTCAGAGAAGGAGAAGGAGTAGTCGATGCTGTCCACGTCGCAGCGCGCGCCCGGATAGCGGTTGTGGTACCAGACGCCGCCCACGTCGTCGGCGCCTTCGAAGCCCAGCACCGACAGGCCGTCCGCGCGGTACCGGTAGACCCCGTAGAGGCCGGCGAAACCCGCCCCGACCACCACCACGTCGTAATCAGCCGCACCCTTGGTCAACTGCGTATCTCCCTGTTTGGGCCTTCGTAAATCCGATCGTCCGGCGTCGCGCAAGTGATCGGCGCCCGTATAGTGCCCGCGCACATTCCTTGAGGCCGCCCGATGCCGACGCCAGACCACTCGCCGCCGATCGCCCCGCCCCGCGCTTCGCCCACCACGGGCGTGATCGTCACCGGGGGCGCCTCCGGCCTGGGGCTCGCCTGCGCCGAAGCCCTGGCCGCCGTGGGGCGGCCGGTCGCGGTGTGGGACATCGACGCCGAACAGGCGAAGGCCGCCGCTGAGCGCCTGCGAGGGGTCTATGGCGTGCGGGCCGCCGCGCTGGCCGTCGACGTCCGGGACGTGGAGGCCGTGCGGGCGGCGTGCCGGCAGACCCGGGACCTGCTGCCCAGCATCGGCGGACTGGTGCATTCGGCCGGGGTCGGCGGCGGGGGCGGCATCGAGGGTTTCGATCCCGAGGCCTGGGACAGCGCCATCGCCGTCCACGTGCGGGCCATCCCGCTGATCGTCCAGGGCGTGATCGAGGATCTGCGCCGCCAACCCGGCTCGGCGGTGGTCGCGATGGCCTCCATGCAGGCCAGGCTGGGCGACGGGCGGCTGCCCGCCTACACCGCCGCCAAGGGCGCGGTCCTGTCGCTGGTCCGCTCCATGGCCGACGCGCTGGCGCCGGACGGCATCCGCATCAACAGCGTCTCGCCCGGGATGATGCAGACGCCGATGCTGGAGCGGGCCATGCCGCAGGGGCCGCTGCGCGAGGCGACCATCGCGCGCACCATGCTGGGCCGGTTCGGCGAGCCGGCCGAGGTGGGGCGGGTCGTGCGCTTCCTGATGTCGGACGAGGCCAGCTACGTCACCGGCGCCGACCTGCTGGTGGACGGCGGCTACCTGGCCTCGGCCCGCCGGTTTCCGCCTCCGGGATGAGGCCCTTCCAAGCCGCTTGAAGCCCGTCCGGCGAGACCCTATAACCCGCGCCTCGCGCAGGGACCCTGGGGCTGGGTAGCTCAGCTGGTTAGAGCGGTGGATTCATAACCCACAGGTCGACGGTTCAAGTCCGTCTCCAGCCACCAGGCCCCCGCGACGAGATTCACCCGATCAGGCGGCCGCGAAGGCCCGGCGCCGGCGAAGCGCCGCGCCCATGCCGCCGAAGCCCATGATCAGCAGCGCCCAGTTCGCGGGTTCGGGGACGCTCGTGGAGATCACCGGCTCGAAGGTGTCGCGGAAGGTCCAGCTGACCACGTCGTGGTTGGCCCAGCCGGAGCCGGTGCCCGAGGTGAAGCCGGCGAAGGCGTCGGTGCCGCCGAGATCGAGCGTCAGGGCCTGGTCGAACAGCAGGGTCGCCGCGGAGCGGTCGAGGCTGTTCCCCAGCCGGACCTGCAGGTTGCCGAGCGCGCCGTCGTAGTCGATCCAGGCGGTCAGGTCCGACCCGCTGCTCAGCAGGAACGGCAGGCTGGTGTTGAGAAAGGCCGAGTTCACGTCGCCGTTGAAGTCGATGCCGGCATGGTTGCCGCTGTCGCCGTCGCCGGAGCCGTTGTTGAAATCGTCGAACTCGACGCCCAGGCTGTTGGGGATGCCTTCGTAGCCGATGCCGCCCCCGCCGCCGCCCACGCTGTTGGCGTTGGTCTGCAGCACGAAGACCAGGCCGTCGGCCCCGCCGAACGCATCGTCCTGCTGGTTGAAGTTGAAGGTGAAGCGGGTGGAGAAGCTGTAGTCGGCGCCGAGCGTGATGGCGTTGGTCGAGAACACCGAGCCGGACTGGCCCAGCAGCGCCGGGGTCACCCGAAGGACGTCGCGGGTCCCGTCGTTGGCGGCGGCGGCGTCACCGTTCAGCTGCAGGCCCGCGGTCGACGAGAAATCGCTGAAATTGAGTTCGACCGCGGCGGCCGGTGAGGCGGCCAGGGCGGCCATGGCCGCGGCGGCGAGGAAAAGCGTCTTCATGGGGAACCCTTCGACAAGACATGCACAGGCGCCCGCCGCGTCACGCGGCGGCGCCGGTCGAGGGTAGGGATCGTGGGGGCGGCGCGAACCCTCCCGAATTCGCCAGGGTCCCGACCACGGGCGCCATCCCGGTTTCCGCGCATGCGGAAGACCGGGACCCTTGCAGGCAATGCGTCGAAGCGCGCCTTCTCCCCTTGTGGGAGAAGGTGTCAGCGTAGCTGACGGATGAGGGGTTTTGCTCCGCTCTCCGCGCGATCTGGTGAGGAGGGTTCAAACCACGGAAGACACGGAAAGCGCACGGAGACGGCCAGCGTCTTCCGTGTTTTCCGCGGTTCGTCCTGTTTCGCGGCGGTGGATGGGGGCGTGCGACCCCTCATCCGAGCCGCATTCGCGGCCCACCTTCTCCCACAAGGGGAGAAGGGACTTCAGGCGGAGCTGTTCCAGTAATCGTCGGCGAGGACGGGATCTGGCGCGGCGGTTTCCTCCGCCGGCTCCGGCTTGCCGAGGCCGATGGACTTGCGGATGCGTTCGACCTGGGCGTCGAGGGCCTCGGTGGTGAAGCTGTCGATGAGTTCCTCGTCGTCGAGGCTTTCG
>CANJXI010000004.1 GCA_947478785.1 Caulobacteraceae bacterium | reverse complement strand
GTCAGAGTTGCGTCAGCAAACCCGACCCTACCGAAGACCGCGGATGACTACCGCTTCGCCGCTCGCTCGCTACGGCGCCTTGTGAGAGGCGCGCTACGCGAGCGGCGAAGCTACCGCCGGGGAGCTACACCACCTCCCGGGACACGACCGGTCCCGCTCATGCCTTCCCGTCGCAAATGGTGAAGCTTGGAGGTGAGCAACGACCAATTTGCAACCTCGTGCAACCCTCTCCGCAACGATGGTCCGGTGGCACTGGCTGGCATCAGCCTCGTAACATAGAAGCGCCGTGCGCTGGCGGAGAGCGAGTTCGGACAGTCGTGCGAGACCGTCGACCGCATCCGGCGTTGCCAAGTGGGCTGAGAAGATCGATCGGAATTCTGCCCACCGACCGGCCCGGGCAGCGTCGCGTCCGGGCTTCGGATCCCCGAGTTCGCGCAGATGAATATAGTGGATGCCTGCGTCGATCAGACGGCCGGACAGCGCGGTCTTGGCGAAACCTCGCCGCCGGGAGGCGGCGACAGCGCGCACGTCGACGACAAGCTCCACGCCGGCCGCAGCCAGCGCAGCATCAAATGCATCGGGGGTACTTCCCTCGTACCCGATGGTGAGCAGCTCGGACATCGCGGTGCCTCCATCTCCTGCCGTTACGACCCAGATGGTTAACGGTTTGCAGCGGCGCCCTGACAAAATTGGACGTGGGCCGATTAGGGCGTCAGGTATCGCTAAGGGGGAAGTTGGCCTTCTGGCCGAAAGCCAACTTCTACTGATGGCGCGTCGCGGGCCTCACCCCGGCCTACTGCGCCGCCATCGCCTCGGCCTGGCGCAGGTCGACGCTGACCAGCTGGCTCACGCCGCGCTCGGCCATGGTGACGCCGAACAGGCGGTCCATGCGGGCCATGGTCACCGGGTTGTGGGTGATGGCGATGAAGCGGGTCTCGGTGCGGCGGCGCATCTCGTCGAGCAGGTTGCAGAAGCGGTCGACGTTGGCGTCGTCGAGCGGGGCGTCGACCTCGTCCAGGACGCAGATGGGCGCCGGGTTGGCCAGGAAGACCGCGAAGATCAGGGCCGCGGCGGTCAGCGCCTGCTCGCCGCCGCTCATCAGGCTCATGGTCGCCATGCGCTTGCCGGGCGGGCAGGCGTAGATCTCCAGGCCGGCCTCCAGGGGATCGTCGGATTCGACGAGGCGCAGCTCGGCCTGGCCGCCCTGGAAAAGGGCCTGGAAGAGCGTCTTGAAGTGTTCGTTGATCACCTCGAAGGCGGCCACCAGGCGCTCGCGGCCCTCGCCGTTCAGCTCGTCGATGCCCTGGCGCAGGCGGGCGATGGCGCCGGTCAGGTCGGCGCGCTCGTGCAGCATGGCGGCGAGCCGATCGCCGTGTTCGACGGCCTCCTCCTCGGCGCGCAGGTTGACCGGGCCGATGGCGTCGCGCTGGCGCTCCAGGCCCTGGATGTGGGCCTCGATGCCGTCGGCGCCGGCCGGGATGGCGACGGCGTCCTCGGCCAGTTTTCGCGCCAGTTCTTCCGGTTCAACGCGGGCGGTCTCGCGGATCTGGCCGGTGACTTCGGCGAGGCGCTGTTGGGCGGCCTCGGCGTGGGCGGCGAGGCTGGCGCGGACCTCGCGGGCCTCGGCTGCGGCGGCCTCGGCGGCGCGCAGCGACCGGTCGGCCTCGGCGCGTTCGTGCTCGGCCGTGGCCAGGGCGTCGGAGGACTTGGCGCGGCGGGCCTCGGCCGTGGCGAGTTCGTCCAGCAGGGTCGCGCGGCGGGCGTCCAGCGTGCCGGGAGCGGCCTTGGCGCGGGCGAGGTCGGCGTGGGCCTTTTCGCGGGCCGTGGCGAGCGCGCCCTGGCGCTTGGCGGCGGCCTGGGCGCGGGCAAACCAGTCCTGGCGGTCGCGCTCCAGGGTCTCCAGGCGCCGCGCGCGACCGTCGCGTTCGCGAAGCTCGGCGTCGAGGTCGGCGCGGGCCTGGGCGGCGGCCTCGCGGGCCGGGCCGGCGGCGGCGCGGGCGGCGGCCAGGCGGTCGGCGAGGCCCTGGGCTTCGTCGGGGCCGGCGGTTTCCTGGGTGACCTCGGCCAGCGCCGCCTCGTGCTCGGCGAGCTCGGCCGCGAAGCGGGCGATGACGTCGTCGAGCGAGGCGGCCTGGGCCTCGCGGCGGGCGGCCTCGCGGTCGAAGCGTTCCAGGGCCGCGCGGGCGGCGGCGAGGCGGGCCTCGGCCTGGGGCGGGGCGCGGCGGGCCTCGCGCAGGGTCTCCTCGGCGGCCTGCAGGCGGGCCTGGGCGGCGTCCAGCGCCCGGCGGCCGGCGGCGACCAGGGGCTCCAGGCGCTCGATCTCGGTCTCGACCTCGGCCAGCCGGGTCTTCTGTTCCAGGCGGACGGCGGCGGGCCTGGGCGCGTCGGACCGGGCGGTGAAGCCGTCCCAGCGCCAGAGGTCGCCTTCCTTCGAGACCAGCCGGCAGCCGGGGGCGAGGCCTGCCTGCAGCTGGTCGCCGTCGGCGCGGTCGACGAGGGCGGTGAAGGCGAGGCGCGCAGCCAGCGCGGCCGGCGCCCTGACCAGCGGGGCGAGTGGGGTCGCGCCCTCCGGCCAGGCCGGCGCCCGGGCGTCGCGGCCGCCCCAGAAGGAGGGCGCCGCGCGATCGAGCGCCGCGTCCAGGTCGTCGCCCAGGGCGGCGGCCAGGGCCTGTTCGTAACCCCGGTCCGGCGAGACGACGTCCAGCGCAGGCGCGAAGCCGCCGCGCCGGGCCTGGGCCACGAGGCCGGCCAGGGCCCGGGCCTCGGCGGTCAGGCGGCCCGACTGGTCCTCGTGCTTGCGGGCGGCCTCGCGGGCGGCGGCCTCCTGGCCTTGCGCGGCCGCGCGGGCCTCGTCGGCGGCCTCCAGCGCGGCGCGGGCGGCGGCGAGCGCGGCCTCGGCGGCTTGCAGTTCGGCGCGGGCGGCGGCGGCCTGCGGATTGGCGGCGGCGCCTAGCGCCTGGCGCTCGTGGCGCGCCTGGTCGAGCGCGCGGCGGGTGCGGGCCAGCCGGCCCTGCGCCTCCTCCAGCCGGGTGGCCAGCGCGCGGCGCTGGGCCTCGCCGGCGGCCAGCTCGGCGGCGAGCGCCTCGACGCCGGCGTCGGCGGCCGCGCGCGCGGCCTCGGCGGCGTCGAGCGCGGCCTGGAGCTGCGGCGCGCGGACCGGGGCCTGGGCGATCTGGGCCTGCAGTGTCTGGAGATCGCCGGCCAGCCGCTTCAGGGCCGCATCGGCGTCCTCGACGATATGGGCCTCGCGGGCCTGGTCCGCGCCGATGCGCTCGAGGTCGCCAGTGATGCGGGCCAGTTCGGCGGCGTGGGCCTCGTGCTCGCGGTCCAGGCGGTCCTTGTCGATGGCGAGCTTGTGCAGGATGGCGGCGGCGACGGTCTCGGCTTCGCGCAGCGGCCTGATGGCCTCCTCGGCGCCGGCGGCGCGGGTGGTGGCGGCGGCTGAGGCCTGGGCGGTCTGCTCGACCGCGCTGACGGCGGCGGAGGCCTCGGCGCCCAGCCGCTCGGCGGCGGCGGCGGCCTCGACCCAGCGGGCGTGGAGGACGGCGCCCTGCAGGGCGCGCAGCTCGGCCGACAGCTTCTTGTAGCGTTCGGCCTGGCGGGCCTCGCGCTTGAGGCGCCCGACCAGGGCCTCCAGCTCGCGGGCCACGTCGTCGAGGCGGGCGAGGTTGGCCTCGGCGGCGCGCAGGCGGAGCTCGGCCTCGTGGCGGCGGGAATGCAGGCCGGAGACGCCGGCCGCCTCCTCCAGGATCATCCGGCGGTTCTGCGGCTTGGCGGCGATCAGCTCGGAGATCTGGCCCTGGCGGACCAGCGCGGGAGAGTTGGAGCCGGTGGAGGCGTCGGCGAACAGCAGCTGCACGTCGCGGGCGCGCACCTCGCGGCCGTTGATGCGGAAGGTCGAGCCCGCGCCCCGGTCGATGCGGCGGACCACCTCCAGCACCGCATGGTCGTTGAACGCCGCCGGCGCCTGGCGGCTGGCGTTGTCGATGGTGAGCGTCACCTCGGCGTGGTTGCGGGCCGGGCGCTTGTCGGCCCCGGCGAAGATCACGTCGTCCATGCCGCCCGCCCGCATGGCCTTGGCGGAGTTGGCGCCCATCACCCAGCGCAGCGCCTCCAGCAGGTTGGACTTGCCGCAGCCGTTGGGGCCGACGATGCCGGTGACGCCGGGCTCGATCCGGAACTCGGTGGGATCGACGAAGGACTTGAAGCCCGCGAGACGCAGCCGCTGGAAATGCACCTAGCGCCGCCCCTTCCCGGCCGCGGCGATGGCGGCCTCCAGCTCGGGGAGCGTCGGCGTCGCCACCAGCTTGCCGTTGACGAAGACGGTGGGGGTGGAGTCGATCCCGTCGTCCTCGGCGGCCTTGCGCACCCGCTCGGTCATGGCGACCTGGGTCTTCTCGTCGCTGAGGCAGGCGTCGAACTGGGCCTGGGTGAGGCCGTTGGCGAGCGCGATCTCCTGGAAGATCGGCTTGATCTTGCCGTTGTCCCAGCGGTCCTGGCTGCGGAACACCTGGTCGACCACGTTGAAATATTTCGCGGGCCCCGCGCAGCGCGCGATGAGGAAGCCCGCCATGGCCACCGGGGCGGGCGGGGTCAGCATCTCCTTGAGCGTGTAGCTGGCCTTGCCGGTGTCGATGTACTTCGCCTTCAGGGTCGGGAAAACCTCCTCGTTGAAGTGCGCGCAGTGCGGGCAGGAGAGCGAGGCGTATTCGACGATCTTCACGCGGGCCTTGGGATCGCCCAGCGTCATGTCGCCGGGCCCGGCCGCGATCCGGGCCGCCAGCGCGGGCCATGCGGCCAGCGCCAGGACGGCGGCCAGGGCGGCGCGGCGGTTCATCGCTTGGCGGCCCCGGCGATCGCCGCGTCGAGTTCGGGGAGCGTCATGACGCCCTCGGTGCGCTTGCCGTTGATGATGAAGGTGGGGGTCGAGGTGATCTTGTCGACCTCCACGTGCCGCTGCACCCGGGCGTTCAGGGCGTCCTGGGCGGCCTTGTCGTTGAAGCACTGCTCGACCTGGGCCTCGCTCAGGCCGGCGCCCTTGGCGATGCGCAGCAGGGCGGCCCGGACATCGCCGCCGCCGGTGGTCTCGTCCTGGCTGCGGAACATCTGGTCGAGCACGGCGAAGTAGCGGTCCTTGCCGGCGCAGCGGGCCAGCAGGTAGCCGGCCGCCGCCACCGGCGCGGGCTCGGTGATGAACTCCTTGAAAGTGTAGTGGACGCGGCCGGTGTCGACGTACTTGGCCTTGAAGGCCGGGAAGGTCTCGGCGTTGAACCGCGCGCAGTGCGGGCAGGTGACCGAGGCGTATTCGATCACCTCGACCTTGGCCTTGGGATCGCCCAGGCTCATGTCCTCGGCCGAGGGGGCGATCGGTCCCTTGCCCTTGGCGCAACCGGCCAGCGCCAGGCCCGCGACCGCGGCGGCGATGACCAGGAGACGGCGGTTGAACATGGGCGGCGACCTTCCGGCGCGATCCGAATAGACGATTAAAGCGCGATTCCCGTCCCGTCTCACCGCCGTTGTCGCAGGACGCCGCGGCCCAGCGCCAGCAGCGCGCTCTTGAGCGGGCCGTCGGGGGCCGTGGCGAGGTCCTGGGCCAGCGTCTGTTCCGCCGCCGCGTCCAGCGGGGGCAGCTTGCGGCGGGGGAGGACAGGCTCGGGCCTGGCCTGCAGGGGGCCCTGGACGATCCGCAGCTTCTGCACGGCGTCGGCGCCCAGGAAGAGGTTCACGCGGGCCAGGATCTCGTGGGCCTGGTGCTGGATGATGGCGGCGGCGGGGCCCGCCACCCGGATCTCTAGCGAAGACGGCCCGCCGTTGCGGCCCTTGGTGAGCTTGACCACCTCGGTGCGCCTGGCGATCTCGGCGCCCACCACCTCGCGCCAGCGGGCGGCCAGCGCGCCCGGCCCCTTGCCGAACTTGGCGTCGAAGTCCTTGAGCGTCTTGCCCAGCGCCCGGCCGAGCGGCGGCGGCGGACGGCGTTGCGGGCGCGTGCGCTTCTCGGAGAGGATGCGCATCGCCTCCTGGGCGGTGGGCAGGGGTCGGCGGGCCATGGGCCACCTTACCCAGATCATGCGGCGGCGATAAGGAGGGAGTCGTGAACACAGACCGCCTCCGCGCCGCCCTGCTCGCCTGGTACGACGCCCATGCCCGCGACCTGCCCTGGCGGGCGCCGCCGGGCGCGGCGCGGGCCGATCCCTACCGGGTCTGGCTGTCGGAGGTGATGCTGCAGCAGACCACCGTGCCGCACGCCATCCCCTACTTCCTGAAGTTCACCGCCCGCTGGCCGACCGTCGGCGCGCTGGCCGCCGAGGCCGACGGCGAGGTGATGGCCGCCTGGGCGGGGCTCGGCTACTACGCGCGAGCCCGCAATCTGCTGGCCTGCGCCCGGGCGGTGGCCGGCGGGCACGGCGGGGTGTTCCCCGACACGGAAGAGGCCTTGCGCGCCCTGCCGGGCCTGGGCGCCTACACGGCCGCCGCCGTCGCCGCCATCGCCTTCGACCGGCCGGCCAACGTGGTCGACGGCAATGTCGAGCGGGTGATGGCGCGGCTGTTCGCCGTGGACGATCCGCTGCCGGACGCCAAGCCGGAGCTGAAGCGGCTGGCGGCGGGGCTGGTCCGGGACGAACGGCCGGGCGACTGGGCCCAGGCGCTGATGGACCTGGGCGCTACGCTCTGCCGGCCCAAACAACCCTTGTGCGAACGCTGCCCGGTGTCGGCGCACTGCCAGGCCGTGGCGACGGGCGCGCCGGATACCTATCCCCGCCGGACTGCCAAGGCGGAGCGCCCGCACCGCCACGGGGTGGCCTATGTGCTGACCCAGGGCGACCGTGTGGCGCTGGTGCGGCGTCCGCCGAAGGGCCTGCTGGGCGGGATGCTGGCCCTGCCGACCTCGGAGTGGCGGACCGCGCGCTGGAGCGACGGGGAGGCGCTGGCGGCCGCGCCGGCCGATCTCGACTGGCGCGGCGTGGGCGAGGTGGAGCACGGCTTCACGCACTTCACCCTGACGCTGCGGCTGCTGCGGGCGGAGGGGCCGGCCGAGGGGGTGATCTGGAGCCCCAGGCGGGACCTGGACGGGCTGCCCAGCGTGTTCCTGAAAGCGGCGAAGGCGGGATTGGGGAATTTGCTCTGAAGCGAGCGCCTTCCCCTCGATGGGGAAGGTCGGGATGGGGTGTGGCCGCAGCGTTGACGAGCAGCCTCGGTTGGCATCGGCGCCGAACGAAGCCATTCACCCGGTCTCAATGCTCACACCCCAATCCCCGGCCCTTTCCCCATCGAGGGGAAAGGGGGTCAGTGCGCGACGGCCTTTTCCAGGCCTTCCAGCATCATCGCCCAGGTCTTCTCGTAGTCGGCCTTGTGTTCGATGTCCTCGGGCTGGACGCGGCCGTTGAGGTTCTCCTGGGTGACGGTCACCTCGGTGACGCCGGCCTTGGGGCAGAGTTCGAAGGTGACCAGGCGAACCTTGTCGGGGGCGGAGCCGCTGATGTGGGTGTAGCTCAGGCGGCGGTTGGGCAGGAACGAGCGGACCTGCCCATGGTCTTCGAAGGGCTTTCCCTTGACCTCGCCGCGCATGACGATCGGCCCGCCCACGCGCCAGTCGGTCTCGACGTCGGCGCCCATCATGTATTCCTTCATGCCTTCCCGAGAGGTCATGGTTTCCCAGACATCCTCGGGCTTGGCGGGGATCACCCGCGTGGCCTGGGCTGTATTGGTCATGGCGCGGTTCTCCTCTCGCGATCGCCTTGCTTGAGGAAACGCGGGGACGGCTGAAAAGCTTCACCAACCGCGGAGATGTCAGGCCTGGAGCGCCCCCCGGACCTTGGCGCGCAGGACGTCGATCGGGGCCAGGCCCTTGTCGGACTTGAAGTGCCAGTAAGTCCAGCCGTTGCAGGCGGGCTGGGACTGGACCATGGCGCCGACCTTGTGGATCGAGCCGGTGAGTTCGCCCACCGCCAGGCTGCCGTCGGCGCGGACGCGGGCGGCGTTGCGGCCCTTCAGGTCGTAAAGCACGTCGCCGGGGCGCAGCAGGCCCGCCTCGACGATCTGGCCGAAGGGGATGCGCGGCTCGGACTTCTTGGAGCCGGTGACCACCATCTCCTGGGCGGTCGCCGGGATCACGCTGGCGATGCGCTTCTTGGCGAGTTCGGCGTAGGCCGGCTCCCGCTCTATGCCGATGTAGCGGCGGCCGAGCCGCTTGGCCGCGGCGCCAGTGGTGCCCGTGCCGAAGAAGGGGTCGAGCACGATGTCGCCGGGCCGGGTGGAGGCCAGGATCACCCGATGCAGCAGGGCCTCGGGCTTTTGGGTCGGGTGCGCCTTGACGCCAGCTTCGTCCTTCAGCCGCTCCTCGCCCGTGCAGAGCGGGAGCGTCCAGTCGGAGCGCATCTGCAGGTCGTCGTTGGCCATCTTCATGGCGTCGTAGTTGAAGGTGTAGCGACGCGAGCCGCGGGCCTTGGCGGCCCAGATCAGGGTTTCGTGGGCGTTGGTGAAGCGGGTGCCCTTGAAGTTCGGCATGGGGTTGGACTTGCGCCAGACTACGTCGTTGAGGATCCAGAAGCCGAGGTCCTGCAGCGTCGCGCCGACCCGGAAGATGTTGTGGTAACTGCCGATCACCCAGAGCGCCCCGTCGTCCTTCAGGATCCGGCGGCATTCGGTGAGCCAGGCCTTGGTGAAGGCGTCGTAGGTCGCGAAGCTCTCGAAATGGTCCCAGTCGTCGTCGACCGCGTCGACCTTGGAATTGTCTGGTCGCAGCAGGTCGCCGCCGAGCTGCAGGTTGTAGGGCGGATCGGCGAACACCAGGTCCACGGAACGGTCCGGCAGCTTCTTCAGCTCGTCCAGGCAATCGCCCAGGATGATGGTGTCGGCGGAAACGCCCATGACAGACCCTTGAAAATCCAGCGGGGAATCTGGGCCCGACATGGTGAAGGGAACGTGTGCGAACTTGGTGAACGGGGTCTTAAGGGGGGATTGATGCTCGCGCTGGCTCCAGGACGTTCAACCCTCTCTGCCGTCATGGCCGGGCTTGTCCCGGCCACCCAGATGCGCTGGCGACGCAAGATCTGCCACAGGGCATCCTAGGGGCTTCGGTGTCTCTGGATGGCCGGGACAAGCCCGGCCATGACGTTCTGAAAAAGGGGTGGCATCGCCCTGATTGTCGATCCGCCCTAGAAGGCGCGCATGATCCCCGCCACACCGGAAGGCCGCCGCGACTTCATCGTCGCCAACACACGCTTGCAGCGGCCGCCGCACACGCCGGAACTCCAGCTGCACCTGGCCGACGAGGTGACGCCGATCTGGCAGCTCACCGAGGAGGCGTTGGAGGAGATCGGCCTGCCGCCGCCGTTCTGGGCCTTCGCCTGGGCCGGCGGCCAGGCGCTGGCGCGGTATGTGCTCGACAACCCGGAAGTCGTGGCCGGCAAGCGGGTGATCGACTTCGCCTCGGGCTCCGGGATCGTCGGGATCGCGGCGATGCGGGCCGGGGCGGCGGGCGTGCTCTGCGCCGACATCGACGCCTATTGCGGGGCGGCGCTGTCGCTCAACGCCGCCGCAAACGGGGTGGCGTGCGCCTTCACCGGACAGGACCTGCTGGACGAACCCCCGCCGGCCGCCGACGTGATCCTGGCCGGCGACATCTGCTACGAGAAGCCGCTGGCCGAGCGGGTGATGGCCTGGCTCGGTGCGGGCCGCGCGGCCGGCGCCACGGTGCTGGTCGGCGACCCGGGGCGCAGCTACTTCCCGCGCACGGGGCTCCAGAAGCTCGCCGAATACCAGGTGGAGACGACCCGGGAGCTGGAGGACTTCGCGGTGAAGAAGACCTGCGTGTGGGCCCTGCCGTGAGCGGCTAACCCTCCAGCGCCGCGTCCAGGGTGATCTCGGCGTTCAGGACCTTGGAGACTGGGCAGTTCTGTTCGGCGCCCTTGGCCAGTTCCTGGAACTTCGCATCGTCGATCCCGGGAATCTTCGCCCGCAGGGTGAGCGCCGACCTGCTGATCCTGAACCCGCCGCCGTCGGCCGGGTCGAGGGTGACGGCGGCTTCGGTGCGCAGCTCCGTGGCCGTCAGCCCGGCCTGCTGCAGGGCGAACGCCAGCGCCATGGTGAAACAGCCGGCGTGGGCGGCGGCCAGCAGTTCCTCGGGATTGGTCCCGGGCGTATCCTCGAAGCGGGTCTTGTAGCTGTAGGGCGTCTTGGACAGGACCCCGGACGCCGAGGTCAGGTCTCCGGCGCCGTCGCGCCCCGTGCCGCGCCACACCGCGTTCGCCTTGCGGATCATATTCGAAGCCTCCGTGGGTTTGCCTGCGCCCAAGCTGGGGACACGGAGGCGGGCGCGCCAGCACGAAGGCGCCGCGGGGCGACTTATTCTTGAACAGGCCGGGAACCTGGCGCGGCGCAGGACGTGGCGTTCCGCCCGCGCACCGCTAAGGTTAGCCGAGCCCTGCCCGTCCGGAGGTCCCCATATGCGCCGCCGCACCTTCCTCGCCGCCGTTCCGGCCGCGGCGCTCGCCGGGCGGGCGTTCGCCACCAGCCGGGGCGAGACGCCCAACCGCGACCGGCCCGACGTGGGCGGCGGCGACCGGATCGACGGGGCCACCTTCGCCAGCCGCTCGGCGGCCTGGGGCGTCCACGGGGCGACGGCCACGGCACATCCGCTGGCGAGCCTGGCGGCCATCGAGATGCTGAAGGCCGGCGGCTCGGCGGTGGACGCGGCGATCTGCGCCAACGCCGTGCTGGGCTTCGGCGAGCCGGTCTCCAGCGGGATCGGCGGCGACTGTTTCGTGCTGCTGTGGGACCCCAAGGCGCGCAAGGTGGTGGGCCTGAACGGCTCGGGGCGCAGCCCGCGCGCCCTTACACTGGCCGAGCAGCGCAGGCGCGCCAACGCCAAGGGCCTGATCAATTCCTTCGGGGCGGTGTCGGTGAGCGTGCCGGGCGCGGTGGACGCCTGGTGGAGCCTGCACCAGCGCTACGGCAAGCTTGCCTGGAAGGCGCTGTTCGAACCCGCCATCCGCCATGCCGAGGAGGGCGCGCCGGTCGTCCAGACCGTGGCCTACTACCTGGCCAGCGCCGCGCGGGCCTACGGGCGGCCCGAGAACCACATCGAGGAGACAGAGAATTTCCGCCGCCTCTGGGCGCCGCAGGGGGCCACGCCGCGCGAGGGCGAGGTGTTCCGCAATCCCGACCTCGCCCGCACCTACCGGCTGATCGCCGAGGGTGGCGGGCGGGCCTTCTACGAGGGCGAGATCGCCACGACCATCGAGCGCTACTTCCAGCGGATCGGCGGCTGGATGACGCGGGCCGACCTGGCGGCGCACCGTTCGGAGTGGGTGGAGCCGGCGTCGGTGAACTATCGCGGCCTCGACGTCTGGGGCCTGCCGCCCAACAGCCAGGGCTTCGTCACGCTGCAGATGCTGAACATCATGGCCGAGTTCGACATCCGGGGCATGGGCTTCCAGTCGGCGCAGGCGATCCACCACGCGGTGGAGGCCAAGCGGCTGGCCTTCGAGGACCGGGCGCGGTTCTACGCCGACCCTGCATTCTACAGGCAGCCGACGGCCTGGCTGCTCTCGAAAGACTACGCCCGCGAGCGCGCCCAGCTGATCCGGCCCGACCGGATCCTCGAGCCGGTCTATCCCGGCCAGGCGCCCAGCCACGGCGACACCACCTATTTCACGACGGCCGACGCCGACGGCATGATGGTCTCGATCATCCAGTCCAACTATCGCGGCATGGGCTCCGGCCTGATGCCCGACGGGCTGGGGTTCATGCTGCAGAACCGGGGCGAGCTGTTCGCCCTGCAGGACGGCCATCCCAACGTCTATGCGCCCGGCAAGCGGCCCTTCCAGACGATCATCCCGGGGTTCGCGACGAAGGCCGGACAGCCCAGCCTGGCTTTCGGCGTCATGGGTGGGGACATGCAGCCGCAGGGCCAGGCGCAGATCGTCACCAACCTCGTGGACTTCGACCTGGGCCTGCAGGAGGCCGGCGACAGCCCGCGCTGGCATCATGAGGGCGGCCACGAGCCCACCGGCGAGGCGATGGACGCGCGCGGTGTGCTCAACCTGGAGACCGGTGTGCCGGCGGCGACGCAGAAGGCGCTGGCGGACCTGGGCTGGAAGCTGGAGCCCAACCCCGGTGTCTACGGCGGCTACGAGGCCATCCAGCGCTGGCCCGGCCGCTATGCCGCGGCCACCGAGATGCGCAAGGACGGCGTGGCGCTGGCCTATTGAGTGGTGGCCGCTCTTCCCCCGGCACGGGGGAAATGTCGCCTATGGCGAAGCCGGGCGACAATGGGGGAAGTCGGATTTCACATCCCCCATCGGATGGAGGCCGAGCCCGGCGCCTTCCACTTCACGGCCCACTACAAGGACTATCCGAGCGTTCTGGCGCGCATCGCCACCCTGCATCCGGGCTCGTTCCGCAACTTCCTGGAGCGACGCTTCCGCAAGATCGCCAAGAAGGCCGCGATCAGGGACTACGACGCGAAGGCCGGCGTTTAGCGCGCGCCGGGCGGCAGGAGGTCCGGGAATTCGAGCTTGCCCACGTCGTAGCCGAGCGCCTGGGTGCGGGCCTTGAGCTTGTCGACGAGATCGGGAGAGGGCCTGGGGTCTCGGGTGTAGATGTTGATCATGTCCATGGCCGGGGTCGCCTGGATGAACCAGCCGTCGCCGTGGTCCAGCATCCAGTATTCGCGGGCGATGGGGATGGCGCCGAACAGGCGGTAGCTGACGTGGACCTTGGTGTTCTGGCCGGGGTTGAGGATGGTGAGCGGCCCGCCGATCACCTTCTCCTTGCCGGTCGGCGTCTTGTCGCGGCAGGCGTCGCGCTGGGTGAGCTTGTCGGCCTGGCGCAGGTAGTCGGTGTAGCCGGCGACGCAGCCGTCGGTGAGCTTCATGGGCGTGCGGCCGATCTCGTACCAGCGGCCGTCGAAGAAGCTGGCGGCCTCCACCGGATGGGCCGGCTCGGGCGCTTTCGGCGCCTCGGCGGCCAGGGCGGAGCCGGCGAGGGCAAGGGCGGTGGTGAGCGCGGGCAGGTTCGGGGTCATGGATGGCGGCTCCTGGAACGTCGGCCATCCTAGCCTGACCCGAGGGTGACAGGGGAGCCCTTCGCCCGTACGGAGGGACCATGGCCTACAGGTCCCTGCGCGAATTCATGGCGAAGCTCGAGAAAGCGGGCGAACTCGTGCGCGTCTCCGAGCCGGTGTCGAGCGTGCTGGAGATCACCGAGATCCACCGCCGTCTGCTGGCGGAGGGCGGCCCGGCGGTATTGTTCGAGAACGTCATCCGGGCCGACGGCGAGCGGTCCTCGATGCCCTGCCTGGTCAACCTGTTCGGGACGGTCAGGCGGGTGGCCATGGGCGTGACCCTGGACGGGCGCGAGCGGACCACGGCGGCGGACCTGCGCGAGGTGGGCGAACTGCTGGCCTTCCTGCGCGCGCCGGAGCCGCCGCGCGGCCTGAAGGACGCGCTCGGCATGTTGCCGCTCGCCCAGACGGTGATGGCGATGCGGCCGAAGATCCAGAAATCCGCCCCGGTGCAGCAGGTGGTCTGGACGGGCGACAAGATCGACCTCAACAAGCTGCCGATCCAGACCTGCTGGCCGGGCGAGCCCGCGCCGCTGATCACCTGGCCGCTGGTTGTGACCAAGGGCCCTTCGACGGATCGGGAGGACGACTACAACCTGGGCATCTACCGCATGCAGGTGCTGGGGCCGGACCGCACCGTCATGCGCTGGCTGGCGCATCGCGGCGGCGCGCAGCACCACCGGCGCTGGAAGGCGGAGGGCCGGCGCGAGCCCCTGCCCGCCTGCGCGGTGATCGGCGCCGATCCCGGCACGATCCTGGCGGCGGTGACGCCGGTGCCCGACACGCTGTCGGAATACCAGTTCGCCGGGCTGATGCGCGGGGCCAAGGTCGAGCTGGTGCCGGCCAAGACCGTGCCGCTGATGGTGCCCGCCAACGCCGAGATCGTCATCGAGGGCCATGTGCTGCTGGACGAATACGCCGACGAGGGCCCCTACGGCGACCACACCGGCTATTATAACTCCGTCGAGAAATTCCCGGTCTTCCAGGTCAGCGCCATCACCATGCGCAAGGACCCGATCTACCTGACTACCTTCACCGGCCGGCCGCCGGACGAGCCATCCGTGCTCGGCGAGGCGCTGAACGAGGTGTTCATTCCGCTGCTGCGCCAGCAGTTCCAGGAGATCGTCGACTTCTGGCTGCCGCCGGAGGGGTGCTCCTACCGGATCGCGGTGGTGTCGATGAAGAAGGCCTACGCCGGCCACGCCAAGCGGGTGATGATGGGCGTCTGGAGCTACCTTCGGCAGTTCATGTACACCAAGTGGGTGATCGTCGTGGACGACGACATCGACGCGCGGGACTGGAAGGACGTCATGTGGGCGCTCTCCACCCGCATGGACCCGGCCCGCGATATCACGGTGATCGAGAACACCCCCATCGACTATCTGGACTTCGCCTCGCCGGAGAGCGGGCTGGGTTCGAAGATCGGGCTGGACGCCACCAACAAATGGCCGCCGGAGACCAGGCGCGAGTGGGGCGAACTGCTCGGCATGGACAAGTCGGTGGTCGAGGCGGTCACGGCGAAATGGGCCAGGCTCGGCCTGCCGGGCTCCGGCAAGCCCGTCGGCTGATCGGGAGGGACACCATGGACATCAGCGCTTCAGCGCACGCGGCCGCGCTCTGGGCCGGGCTGCACATGGTCCTGCTGCTGGTGCTCTCGGTGCTGGTGGTGCGCCAGCGCCGGCTGCACCGGGTGGAGCTGGGGCACGGCGATATTCCCTCGCTGAACCTGGCCGTACGCGCTTTCGGCAACGCCACGGAATATGTCCCGGCGGGCATGGCGTCGCTGGCCGTGCTGGCGGTGGTGGGCGCCGCCCCCATGGTGGTGCACGTGGCCGGCCTGACCCTGTTCCTGGGCCGCATCGCCCACGCCGTCGGCCTGTCGCGCAGCGGGGCCGCCTCGCTGCCCCGGGCGATCGGGGTGGTGGTGACCTGGCTCGCCTACATCTTCTGCGCGGTCGCCCTGATCTTCAACGCCATCGCCTGAGCTTGTGGCGGGCCCTGCGCTCCGCCATATGGCCCGGATGGATGAGACCCTTCTGAACGACGTCGTGGCCGCCGCCCTCAGGGCCGGCGCCGATGCGGCCGAGGCCGTCAGCGCCGAGCGGCGCGCCCTATCGATCAGCGTGCGGCTGGGCGAGCTGGATGAAGTCGAGCGCGAGGAATCCCGCGACCTGGGCCTGCGGGTCTTCGTCGGCCGCCGGCAGGCGACGGTCTCCGGCTCCGACGTGAGCGCCGAGGCCCGCGCCAAGCTGGTCGAGCGCGCCGTGGCCATGGCCCGCCTCGCGCCGGAGGACCCCTATGCCGGCCTGGCCGATCCCGAGCGCTTGGCGGGCCTGGAGCGGCGCGGCCTCGACCTCGACCTCTACGATCCGGCCGAGCCCGAGCCGGAGGCGCTGGAAGCCAAGGCGCGGATCGCCGAGGAATCCGCCCGCGCGGTCCCCAAGGTCACCAACTCCGACGGCGGCTCGGCCTCCTGGTCGGCGTCGCAGTGGCGGATCATCACCAGCGGCGGGTTCTCGGGGCTACACCGCACCTCCGGCTTCTCGATCGGCGCCTCGGCGATCGCCGGCGACGAGGACGGCATGGAGACCGGCTACGACGGCCGCTCGGTGCGCTGGCAGTCCGACCTGCCGGAGCCGCGGGCCATCGGGGCGGAGGCCGGCCGCCGCGCCGCCGGCCGCCTGGGCGCGCGCAAGATCGCGTCCACCACCGCCCCGGTTATCTTCGAGAACCGGCTGGCCATGTCGTTGATCGGCCCGCTGATCGGGGCGGTCTCCGGCCCCTCCATCGCGCGCGGCACGTCGTTCCTGAAGGACAGGCTGGGCCAGCCGGTGTTCGCCAAGGGGATCGAGATCTCCGACGACCCGCACCGTCCGCGCGGCCTCGGCTCCTCGCCCTTCGACGACGAGGGCGTCGCCAACGGCCGGGTCAACCTGATCGACGACGGGGTGCTGACCACCTGGCTGCTGAATTCGGCCTCGGCCCGCCAGCTTGGGCTGGCCACCACCGGACACGCCTCGCGGGGCCTGGCCGGGCCGCCCGGCGTCGGGCCCTCCAACCTGACGGTGAAGCCCGGAACCCGCAGCCAGGCCGAGCTGATGGCCGACGCGGGGGCGGGCCTGCTCATCACCTCGATGTTCGGGCCGTCGCTGAACGGCAACACCGGCGACTGGTCGGTGGGCTGCTCCGGCTTCTGGTTCGAGGGCGGCGAACTGGCCTATCCGGTGAACGAGATCACCGTGGCCGGCAACCTGATCGACATCTACGCCCGCCTCGTCCCCGGCTCCGACCTGGAGATCCGCGGCGCCTCCAATTCGCCGTCCCTGCTGATCGACGGGCTGGCCGTCGCCGGGAAATGACCGCCCCTGCGGCTCTGGCCGAGGACCTGACCCGGGACCTGGCGCTGATCGTCGAGGCGGCGCACGAGGCCGGGGCGCTGGCTCTCGACCTGCGCCGCAAGGGCCTGGAGATCGAATACAAGGCCCACGACTCCACGCCGGTGACCAACGCCGACCTGGCCGCCGACGCGCTGTTGACCCGGCGCCTGCGGACGGGGCGACCGGCATATGGCTGGCTGTCGGAGGAGACGGCCGACGATTCCGACCGGCTGGCCCGCCAACGACTCTTCGTGGTGGACCCGATCGACGGCACGCGGGCCTTCCTGAACGATCGCCCCTGGTGGTCGGTGTCGATCGCGGTGGTGGACGGCGACCGCCCGGTGGCCGGCGTGGTGTTCGCCCCCGAACTCGACGAGACCTACGTGGCGACCCCCGGCGGCGGGGCGACCCTGAACGGGGCCGCGATCCGGGCCAGCGACGCCAGCGCCATCGAGGACTGCGCCATGGTCGGCGATCCGCGCCTGTTCACCCATCCTGGCTGGGCCACGCCGTGGCCGCCCATGCGGGTCAAACAGCGCAACTCCACCGCCTACCGCATGTGCCTGGTGGCGGCGGGCCAGTTCGACGCCGCCGTCGCCCTGGGCTCGAAACATGACTGGGACCTGGCCGCGGCCGACCTGATCGCCGGCGAGGCCGGATGCTTCGTGGGCGACAGCGGCGGGGCGCCTTTCGCCTACAATGGCGTTAGACCTAAGCAGAAGAACCTTGTCTGCGCCGCGCCGCGCCTCGCGCCATTGCTGCTCGAGCGGCTGAAGACTATTGGCGCGTCGAGATAGCCCCCTCACCCGCCCGGAGCCCGCCATGCCTGACAGACAACTGCTCCACCTGGTGATCGGCGGCGAACTTCACGATCTCGACGGATCGCCCGAGTTCAAGGACCTGGCCAAGGTCGACCTGGTCGGGGCCTATCCGAGCTACCGGCAGGCCCTGGCCGCCTGGCGCGGCAAGTCGCAGTCGTCCGTCGACAACGCGCTCATGCGCTATTTCATCATCCACGCCCACAAGCTGCTGGACCCGGGCGCCGATGACCACGAGCACCCGGACGGGCACGGCGACGACCACGATCACTAGCCGGCATTAAGGGGCGATTGGAAACCGCAATCCACCGCTGTCATCCCGGTTTCGCGGTACGCGAAGACCGGGACCCATAAACACAATCCTCGCCGGAAGATGCGCGTCGGCGACGTCGCGACCTTGCTGTCATCGGTGGAGTCTATGGGTTCCGGATAAGCCGCTGCGCGACTTTCCGGGATGACCGCTTTTGGTGAGCAAGCGCTCAACGCAAACCTAGGAGCGTCTCAGTTGCTCGATCAGGGCGCCGTCGCGCCAGACCTCGACGACCTGGCAGCTCGCATGTTCGCGCAGCAGCCATGCGGCGTGGGCGCGCACGGCGTCCAGGCTGTCGGCTGGCATGAGATCGACGACCGAGGCCACGCCGTCGGCGCGCACGCCGAGGAGCGTGTAGGTCTCGACGATCGACTCGATGGCGGTTGCCCCGTCTTGCATCGCTTAAGCTTGCCCAGGATCGGACAGGCCGTCTGTCGGCTAGACGACCGACCTACTCGCGTTTCAGCAGCCGTTCGGTCAGCAGGGAGCCCCACATGCCCGCCCGGAACTCGGCCTTCATGCCGGCGGGATCGTACATCGGACTTTCCACCCATTCCAGAAAGCTCATCCCCGCGGGCTCGCCCTCCCGCAGGTAGCGCTCGAAGGTGTAGTCGAGCACGCCGGTCTTGCCCTGGCGCACGTGCAGGTATCGCAGGTGCAGCTGTTCCAGCGCCTCGCGGATCGGCTTGCCCTGGCGAAAGTGCATGTAGAAGACGCTCATGATCCCGGCCCGGTCCGCGCCGGACTTGCAGTGCATGAAGGCCGGATAGGCGATGGTCTCGAAGAGCCGCCTGGCGCCCAGCACCCGCGCGGGGCTCGGGACCTCCCGCGACGTGATGGTGAAGTCGACGAGCGTCAGGCCCAGACGCTCGCAGGCGTCCTTCTCAAGCGCATGGAAGCTGGCGTCGAAGCCGCCCCGCAGGTTGATCACGGTCTTGATGCCGCGGGCCTTCCACTGGGCCAGCTGGTGCGGCCAGGGCTGGTTGGCGCGCACCAGTTCGTCGGAGATCCAGTGGGCGTTGGAGAAGCCCAGGCGCAGGTAGGCGTGGTCGTTCCACAGGTAGTCGGCATAGGTCTTCAGCCGCCCGCCCGGCGTGGAAAGGTCGAATCCCTTGGCAGGCGGCGCGGACATCGGCCCTAACTAGGGGTTTGGGGGCCGGGGCGGAAGCGTGGGCGTCCCAGCGTCTTGACTTCGACACCGCATCGTCGGACGCCAGACCCATGAGCGAGCGCGCCCCGCCTGAGCTTTCCGCCCGCGTCCTGATCGCGCGGGTGGCCCGGGTCTATATGGCGCCGCGCTGGAAGGGCTGGCTGACGGCGCTCTTCGCCGCCATCGCGGTGGCCTTCTTCTCCACCAGGCTGGTGCAGATCCTGGAGCCCGCGGTGAACGACCTGATGGTCAACCACAAGCCCGGCACGCTGCTGGTGATCCCGCTGACCATCGCCTTCTACGCGATCGGCCGCACGGTGGCGCAGGTGGTGCAGGCCAGCCTGGTCAACCGGATCGGCAACGGCGTGGTGGGCGACGTTCAGGTGCAGACCTTCGCCAAGCTGGTGCGCGCCGACCTGGCGCGCCTGCGCAGCCAGCATTCCGGCGCCTACGTCTCCTCGGTGCTCTATGACGCCGGCCTGATCCGCGAGGCGGCGACCTCGGGCGTCATCAACTACACCCAGCACCTGCTCACCGTGATCGGGGCGATCACGGTGATGGTCTCCAACGACCGGGTGCTCTCGCTGGTGCTGGTGGCCGCCTTCCCGGGCGCGGGCTTCATCATGCGGCGGTTCTCCAAGCGGACGACCAAGGCCGCGAAAGGCGCGATGGCCGAGACCTCGGCGCTCTCCACCGCGATCATGGAGAGCCTGGACGGCGTGCGCGTCGTGAAGATCGAGAACCGCGAGGCCTATGAGGAGGCCCGCGTCGCCGAGGTGGTGCGGCGCCGGCAGAACCACCTGATCAAGGGCGCCAATGCGCGGGCGCGCGCCGCGCCGGCCACCGAGCTGCTGATGACCCTGATCACCGCCGCGGTGATCGCCTACGCCGGCTGGCGATCGCAGTCGGGCCACATGACAGTGGGGGCCTTCGTGGCGTTCATCGCGGCCCTGGGCATCGCCTCGCAGTCGCTGCGGCAGCTCGCCAACCTGCAGACGGTGTTCGCCGAGGGGATGTCGGCGGCGCGCCGGCTGTTCAGCGCGCTGGACGTGGAGCCGGAGGTCCGCGAACCGCCGGGCGCGCATGCCTTGCCCCGTGGCGACTCCACCATCCGCTTCGAGGGCGTGGGCTTCAGCTATGGCGCGGACGGGCCGCCGGCTCTGGGCGGGATCGACCTGGAGGTGCGGCGCGGCGAGACCGTGGCGCTGGTTGGCCCCTCGGGTGGCGGCAAGACCACGATCCTCAACCTGATCCCACGGTTCTACGACCCCACGGCCGGCCGCGTGACCATCGACGGCCACGACCTGACCCAGGTGACCCTGACCTCGCTCCGCGACCAGATCGCGCTGGTCACCCAGGAGCCGTTCCTATTCGACGACACCATCCGCGCCAACATCGCCTATGCCCGGCCCGAGGCCAGTGACAGCGAGATCGAGCAGGCGGCCCGCGCCGCCGCCGCCCACGACTTCATCGGCCAGCTGGCCAAGGGCTATGACACCGGCGTCGGGGAGGCGGGCGCGCGGCTTTCCGGCGGCCAGCGCCAGCGCATCGCCATCGCGCGCGCGTTCCTGAAGGACGCCCCGATCCTGCTGCTGGACGAGGCCACCAGCGCGCTCGACACCGAGAGCGAGGCCCAGGTGCAGGTGGCGCTGAAGCGGCTGATGGCCGGGCGCACCACCATCCTCATCGCCCATCGCCTGTCGACCGTGAGGGGCGCCGACCGCATCTATGTGATCGACAAGGGGCGGGTCGTGGAAACCGGCGACCATGCGGGCCTGATCCGCAAGCGCGGCCTCTACGCCAGGCTGGCCAAGAGCCAGGACCTGGAGGCTATCGGGGAGGCGGAGACCGCGGCGTGAAGGCGCTGCTGCGGAGCGCGGGCGTCCAGGCGTTCCTGGGATGGGTGCTGGGAAGCTATTTGCGGCTGATCCTGGCGACCGTGCGCTGGCGCCACGAGAATCTGGCCTGTGTGGAGCCGGTGCTGGCGGGCGACAGCGGGGCCATCGCGCTGTTCTGGCACGGTCGGATTCCGCTCTGCCTGGCGACGGCGCCGCAGTGGTGGCGCAAGCGCACGCGGGCGTTCGTCTCGCCCTCGGCGGACGGCGAGTTCATCGCCAGGGCGCTGGCCATGGCGGGCTTCCCGGCGATCCGCGTCTCCTCGGCCAAGCGCGGCGATTCCGCCAAGGCCCGCCAGGCGGTGGCGGCGATCCGTGAGGCGGTGGGCTGGGTCTCGGGCGGCGGGGCGCTGGTGGTGACGCCGGATGGGCCCCGGGGCCCCAACGAGGTGATCGCACCCGGCGCCCTGCAGATCGCCAAGCGATCGGGACAGCCGATCTTCCTGATGGGCATCGCGGCCCATCCCGCGGTGCAGGCCGGGACCTGGGACAGGGCCATGTTGGCGCTGCCCTTCGGGCGCGGGGCGGTGGTGTGGGACGGGCCGCTGCTGGTGCCCGCCGACGCCGACGACGCGGCGATGGCGGGGCTGATCGCGGACTGGTCGGCCCGGCTCTCGGCGGCCACGCGGCGGGCCGAGATGCTGGTGGGGCGGTAGCGCGACCGGCCCGTCCACTCGTCATCCCCGGGCTTGTCCCGGGGACCCAGAAGCACTGAACGTTCGGGGTTGGCGGTGAAGCGCTCTGCGCATTTGTGGGAAGCCTGCGTGTCTGGGTGGCCGGGACAAGCCCGGCCATGACGACCCCATAGGATTTGGGGTTTGGCGCCGTGCATTGATCGAACACCCGCGCGGTGAGACATAGGACCCCGCCATGGCGCACCATCACCACGATCATGCCGAGCACGACCACGGCCATGCGCACGACGGCGGCCACCACCACCATGCGCCGGCCGACATGGGGATGGCTTTCGCCGTCGGGGTCGGGCTGAACACGGTCTTCGTCCTGATCGAGGCGGGGGCCGGGTTCTGGACCGGCTCGCTGGCGCTGCTGGCCGACGCCGGGCACAATCTCTCCGACGTCCTGGCGCTGCTGATGGCCTGGGGGGCGATCGTGCTGGCCCGGCGCGCACCCAGCGGCCAGCGCACCTACGGCCTGCGCAAGGCGACCATCCTGGCGTCGCTGAGCAACGCGCTGCTCCTGATGCTGGCGGTGGGGGCGATCGTCTCGGAGTCGGTGCGCCGCCTGGCGCAGCCGACAACCGTGCAGACCAATATCGTCATGGCGACCGCCGGCGTCGGCATCCTGATCAATACGGCCACGGCGCTGCTGTTCCTGCGCGGCGGCAAGGGCGACCTCAACGTGCGCGGGGCCTTCCTGCACATGGCGAGCGACGCGGCGGTGTCGGCGGCGGTGGTCGTGGGCGCCGGGCTGATCGCGGTGACGGGTCTGAAGTGGATCGACCCGGCGCTGAGCCTGGGCATCGCCGGCGTGATCGTGCTGGGGACCTGGGGCCTGCTGCGGGAATCCATGAACATGGCGCTGGACGCCGCGCCCAAGGAAATCGACGTCGGCACGGTGCGGGACTGGCTGGCCGACCTGCCTGGTGTCGAGGAGGTCCACGACCTGCATATCTGGGCCCTGAGCACCACCGAGACCGCGCTCACCGCCCATCTGCTGCGCCCGGCGGGCGGCGACGCCGACGGCTTCCTGCACACCGCCTGCGAGGGCCTCGCCGCGCGGTTCAACATCGGCCACGCCACCCTGCAGGTGGAGACCGATGCGGCGCAGGCCTGCCGGCTCGCCCCCGCCGAGGTGGTGTGAGACCCCTGCCGCTGGCGCTCTACGCCGCCGCGACGGCGCTGGCCGAGCCGCTGGCGCCCTGGCTGCTCCGGGCGCGGGCCCGCAAGGGCAAGGAGGACCCGGCGCGCATCGACGAACGCATGGGCCGGAGCGCGATGGCGCGGCCGGACGGGCCGCTGGTCTGGCTGCACGGCGTCAGCGTCGGGGAGAGTCTGTCGCTGCTGCCGCTGGTCGCGGGCCTGCGGGCGCGGCGGCCCGAGCTGACGATCCTGGTGACCTGCGGCACGGTGACGGCGGCCACCCTGCTTGGTCAGCGCCTGCCGCCAGGCGTGATCCAGCAGTTCGCGCCGGTGGACACGCCCGCCGCCGCCGCCCGCTTCCTGGACCACTGGCGGCCGGGCGCGGCGGTGTTCGTCGAGAGCGAGCTTTGGCCCAACCTGATCCTGGCGGCCAGGGCGCGCGGCGTGCGCCTGGCGCTGGTGTCGGCGCGCATGACCGAGGCCAGCGCCCGGGGCTGGGCGCGGGTTCCGGCGACGGCGCGGACGTTGCTGGGCGCCTTCGACCTCGTCCTGCCGCAAGACGCCGAGACGGCGGCGAGACTCGCGGGGCTCGGCGCCAGGACCGGCCCCCGGCTGAACCTGAAGCTGGCCGGGCCGCCGCCGCCGGTGGACGCCGATACGGTCCGCGCCCTCAAGGCCGCCATCGGCGAGCGTCCAGTCGTGCTGGCGGCGAGCACGCACCCGGGCGAGGAGCGGCTGATCGCGGGGGCTGTCCCCGAAGGCGCCCTGCTGGTCGTCGCCCCACGCCATCCCGCCCGCGGCGCGGCGGTGGCGGCCGAGTTGGCCGGCGCCGGCTGGGTGACCTCCCGCCGCGCGGCGGGCGAGCCGCTGACGCCTGCGACCACCGCCTATGTCGCCGACACCCTGGGCGAGCTCGGCGCCTTCTTCACCGTGGCCCAAGTGGTGGTCATGGGCGGCAGCTTCGTGGCCGGGATCGGCGGCCACAACCCGCTGGAGCCCGCGCGCCTCGGCCGCCCTGTCGTCACCGGCCCGCACGTCGCCAATGCGCGGGAGGTCTATGCGGCGTTGTTCGCCGAGGCCGCCGCCATCGAGGCCGCCGACGCGGGCGCCCTGGCCCGGCACATCGCGGGGCTGCTCGCCTATCCCCACATCGCGCGGCGCACCGGCGAGGCGGCGGCCGCCTATGCGCGGCGCCAGGGCGCGGCGCTGGAGGCGGCGCTCGACCTGCTCGAGCCGCTGTTGCGCCCATGAAGCTCGCCACGCCCCGTTGGTGGTACACGCGCGACCGGTCGGCCAGGCGGGGCGGCATGCCGATGATCCGCGGCCTGCTGACGCCGGTCTCGTGGATTTGGGCGGCCGTGACCGCGCGACGGATCGCCAGGGCGACGCCCTTCGATCCCGGCGTCCCGGTGATCTGCGTCGGCAACCTCACGGTCGGCGGGACCGGCAAGACGCCGGTGGTGCGCGCGCTGGCGGCCCGGCTGGCCGCGCGGGGCAAGGCCGTGCACCTCCTCTCGCGCGGTTACGGCGGGCGCCTCGAAGGCCCCCTCCGCGTCGATCCGGAGACGCACACCGCCGCCGACGTGGGCGACGAGCCGCTGATGCTGGCCCGGGACTTCCCGGTCTGGGTGGCGCGCGACCGGGCGGCCGGCGCGGCCGCGGCGGCCAAGGCGGGCGCCAAGGTGATCGTCATGGACGACGGCCACCAGAACCCGTCGGTCCTGAAGTCGCTCTCCCTGGTCGTGGTGGACGGCGAGACCCGCGACCAGGAGTGGCCGTTCGGCGACGGCCGCGTGTTCCCGGCCGGCCCCATGCGCGAGCCCAAGGCGCGCGGTCTGGCGCGGGCCGACGCCGCCGTCATCCTGCTGCCCGCGGACCTGCCGCAGGCCGATCCCGAGCTGCGGGCGGCGCTGGAACCCGCGCCGGTGCTGGTGGCGCACCTGCGGGCCTCGTCGCCCCCGCCAAGCGGGCCGCAATTCGGTTTCGCCGGCGTCGGCAAGCCCTGGAAGGTGGAGCGCGCGCTGCGGGCCGCGGGATGCGAGCTGGTCGATTTCGCGCCGCTGCCCGACCACGCGGCCTATGACGAGGGCCTGCTTCGCCGCCTGGCTGAGCGCGCCGGCCACTTCTCCGCCGGCCTGGTGACCACCGAGAAGGACTGGGCGCGCCTGCCCGCCGCCTGGCGCGCGCGCGTCACGCCTTGGCCGGTGGCGGCGGTGTTCGACGACTGGGCCGCGCTCGATGCGCTGCTGGAAAACGCTGGACTGGGTTAGGCCCCCACCCCGGCCTTCAGGGCGTAGCGCCAGGCTTCCTGGGCCAGCGGCTGGACGCGGGCGGCCTGCTGGACGGCCTGCGGACTGGCGGCGGTGCCGTCGCGGACGCGGCCCGCGATCCCCTGGAAGATGCCGGCCAGGCGGAAGGCGTTGTAGGCGAAGAACCAGTTCAGGTCCTGGATGCCCTCGCGCCCGGTCAGGCGGCAGTAGTAGGCCACCGTCTCGTCGAGCGTCGGGATGCCGTGGGCCTTCTGGTCCGGCAGCGTGGCGATGGCGCCGTTGATCCAGTTCATCAGGAAGTAGGTGAAGTCGGCCATCGGGTCGCCGAGCGTGGCGAGTTCCCAGTCGAGCACCGCGATCACCCGGGATTCGGTCGGGTGGAAGACCATGTTGTCCAGCCGGTAGTCGCCGTGGACCACGGAGGTGCGCTCCTGGACCGGCAGGGTGGAGGGCAGCCACTCGATCAACCGGTCCATCTCCGGGATCACCTGGGTCTCGGAGGCCTTGTATTGCTTGGTCCAGCGATCGACCTGGCGGCCCATGTAATTGCCGGGCCGGCCGAAGTCCTCGAGGCCCACGGCGGCGTAGTCGGTGTTGTGCAGGTCGGCGAGCGTCCTGGTCTGGGCCATGAAGATCGCGTGGCGTTCCGCCGGCTCGTACTGCGGCAGGGTCTGGTCCCAGAGGATCCGCCCCTCGACCATGTCCATGATGTAGAACCAGGTGCCGATGACGCCGTCGTCGACGCAGAGGCCATGGGTCCCGGCCACGGGAAAGCCGGTCTTCCCCAGGGCGGTGATCACCTTGTACTCGCGGTCGACGGCGTGGGCCGAGGGCAGCAGCTTGCCGGGCGGCTTGCGGCGCAGGACGTAGGTCTTGCCGGGCGTGATCAGCTGATAGGTCGGGTTGGACTGGCCGCCCTTGAACTGGCGCACCTCCAGGGGGCCTTCGAACCCCGCCACATTGGCCCGCATCCAGGCGTCCAGCGCCGCCTCGTCGAAGCGATGGGCGTCGGCCACCGGCTTGGTGCCGGTGTTGAGCTGCTCGCGCTCCTGTTCGGCGTCGGCGACGGCCATGGCGTTGGTTCCCTCTTCCGGAGCCGAGCTTACCGGCGCGCGCGGGGCGCGGGCAAGGCGGCGATCAGCGGCCGAGCGCCCGCCAGCCGATGTCGGTGCGGTGGAAGCCTTCCGGCCAGTCGATCAGCGCGATGGCGCCATAGGCCTTCTCGCGGGCGGCCTGCAGATCCTCGCCCAGCGCGCAGACACCCAGCGCCCGGCCCGCGCCGGCCAGCAGCGCCCCGTCGTCGCCCGTAGAGGTGCCGGCATGGAAGACCACCACGTCGGGTCCGAAATCCTGGTCGGCGCCCCTGATCACGCTGCCGGCCCTGGCGGGACCTGGATAGCCCTGGGTCGCCATGACCACGCAGACCGCGTCTTCGTCGCGCCAGACCGGCTGCGGCATCTCGTGCAGCCGCCCGGTGGCGCAGGCCAGCAGGTAGGGCACGAGATCGCTCTTCAGGCGCAGCATCAGGACCTGGCATTCCGGGTCGCCGAACCGGGCGTTGAACTCGATCAGCTTGGGTCCCTGGCGGGTGGCCATCAGCTCGACGAACAGCACGCCGCGATAGGGGGCGCCTTCCGCCGCGATGCCCTTGAACGCGGGCTCGGCGAGGCGATGGAGGGTCTGGTCGACCAGGTCCAGGGTGAACACCGGGGCCGGCGAATAGGTGCCCATGCCGCCGGTATTGGGCCCTTCCTCTCCATCGAAGGCGCGCTTGTGGTCCTGGGCCAAGCCGAACAGCATGGAGGTCTTGCCGTCGCAAAGCGCGAACAGCGAGCCGATCTCGCCCTCCAGGAATTCCTCAAGCACCACCCGCGCGCCGGCCGTCCCGAACCCGCCGCCGAAGGCGTCGTCGATCGCCGCCTCCGCCTGGGCCCGGTCCTGGGCGATCACCACGCCCTTGCCGGCCGCCAGGCCGTCGGCCTTGACCACATAGGGCGGCTGGAAGTGGGCCAGCGCCGCCTTGGCCGAGGGCGCGTCCTCGCAGATCCGGTAGGCCGAGGTCGGCAGGTGGTGGCGCTCGCAGAACGCCTTGGTGAAGGCCTTGGACGATTCCAGCTGTCCGGCCACGGCGCTCGGCCCGAAGCAGGGGATGCCGGCGTCCGCCAGCGCGTCGGCCAGGCCGGCCTCGATGGCCACCTCGGGACCGATCACCACCAGGTCGGCCGCGATCTCCTGGGCCAGCATCACCTGGCGGGCGACCTCGGTGGTCCCCACGTCCCGGACCTCGCAGAGCGCGGCCATGCCGGGATTGCCCGGCGCGCAGACCAGCCGCTTGACCAGCGGTGACTGCAGGATCTTCCAGGCCAGCGCATGTTCGCGCCCGCCCGAGCCGACGAGGAGGATGTTCATGGCGGCTGGCTTTCGCGCGGGGGCGGCCCGGGGTCAAGTCGGGGTGTCAGACCCCGTCGGGATCATCGCAGGAGCTGGGCGATCTGGGCGCGCAGCGCTTCCATGTTGGCTTCGACCTTGCACTTGTAGGCGAGCACGGCGTCGCGATCGACGTCGAAGAAGGCGTTCTCAGGATAGGTGCGGCCGAACACGTCGTAGAGCTGGGACCGGAATTTTCCGGAGAGGGTCTGGCCGCCCAGCTCCCGCTGCTCCTGGTAGGAGATCTGCTCGGCGCTGGTCAGGGCGCACAGCATGGTGTGGAGCCGGGCGGTGGTGACCCGGCGGTAGGACTGGATCTGCTGGATCACCCGGTCGAGCGGCAGCGGCTTGTGGCGGAAATCCGCCGGGATCACCAGGTTCCGGTCGAGCGTCGGGGTCGCCATCGGGAACGCGGAGATCAGGAAGTCGCCCAGGTGGCGCACATTGCTCCGCCCACGGCCAAAGGCGTTGATGTCTTCCTCGTATCGCGCCCACCAGGTGGTCAGGTTCGACAGCAGGCCATCGAACAACCGGGGCACATCGCCGTCGGCGTACTGATGCCGGTACTGGGTGCCGAAAATTCCCAGGCTGTGGGGCGCGGATTCGACAAGCTCGCGCAGTCCAGGCCGCGCGATGGGCGGCGCGTTGAGGCTGTTGCCGATGCCGACGATCACCAGGTCGAACGGCTCGGGCGGCGGGTTCCAGGGATTGATCGTCACATGGCTGACGACGGCGTTGGCGGGCAGCAGGCCGTTGATCACGTGGTAGCCCAGGCGGTCGCCGAAGTTCGGATCGTTGAAGTAGGAGACCACCGCGACCGTCCTGGCCGCGGCCAGGCGCGGTCCGGGCGCGGCCTTGTCGTCCGGGACCCATTTGAAGATGTCCTGCAGGTTGTCGACTTCCTGGCGATGCCGCAGCCGGAAGCCGGCCTGGGCCATCAGCGTCTGCAGCCCGCCGAAATCGAAGCTGTTCATCCAGCCCTGCGAGGCCCGGTCCATGCCCGGGCGGCGGTCGGTGATCGAATAGCTGCAGACCAGGGGGCGGTTCAGCGCCCGGATCTTCATGAGCAGGTCGAGCGGCTCCAGGATATATTCGAGCACGCCCAGCATGGTGACGACGTCGGCGTCCTGGGCGTCGGGGAATTCGCCGCGGTTGAGGTCGCAGACGATCGTCCGTTCGTCGCGCGCGACGAGGTCACAGGGCTGGTAGGCGCAGCCCTCCGGGAGCGCGCGCTCCAGGTCCATGGCCCCACAGCCGATGTCGAGCACCCGTGTGTGGGCCGCGATCAGCTGCGCCGCGAGCCCCGCGCGATAGCCCCACTGCGGCTCAAGCGACTCCCGCCTGGACCAGCGCTCGGCGTCCGTCTCCCGCGCGGCGACCCGGGCCTTGCGGCGCGCGATATCGTCATTCTCGCTCATGTCGTGGAACGTCGAATCCCTCTGGGGCGGCCTCCGCCCGTCGGGAAGGTTCTACAATCCCGCGCGGCCTGTGCGCGACAAAACAAGCGGCGGTCTGGCATCCTCTCCCCCGGCGACGCCGAGAGGGAGAGGGTCGGGGAGAGGGCGGCGCGGGCCTCTCAACCGCCACTCTGCTCCGCCCGGGTGGAGCCCGGCGACAGCCCAAACGCGGAGCCGCCCTCTCCCGGCCTCCCCCTCTCGCCTCGCGGGGGAGAGGAGATGAGGGCCTGTCCGCGCCTATCCCTCCAGGTCGAGCGAATAGCCGGCCGAGCGGACGGTGCGGATGGGGTCGTCGGCTTCGGAGCCGCCCAGGGCCTTGCGCAGGCGGCCGATGTGGACGTCGACGGTTCGGGCCTCCACATAGACGTCAGAGCCCCAGACGGCGTCCAGCAGCTGCTCGCGGGAGAACACCCGGCCGGGGTGCTGCATCAGGTAGTCCAGCAGGCGGAACTCGGTGGGGCCAAGGTGGATCTCGGCGCCGCTGCGCTTCACCCGGTGGGCCACACGGTCGATGACGATGTCGCCGCGCCGAACCCGGTCCTCGGCGAGGCCGGGGCGCAGGCGCCGCAGCACGGCGCGGATGCGGGCGGCCAGCTCGGTCATCGAGAATGGCTTGATCACATAGTCGTCGGCCCCGGTGTCGAGGCCCCGGATGCGGTCGCTCTCCTCGCCGCGGGCGGTCAGCATGACGATCGGGACGTTGCGGGTCTCGTTGCGCTGACGGAGCCGGCGGCAGACCTCGATGCCGGAAACCTTGGGCAGCATCCAGTCGAGCACGATCAGGTCGGGAAGCCGCTCGTCCACCAGCAGCAGCGCCTCCTCGCCGTCGCCGGCCAGGCGGACCTCGTAGCCCTCCTTCTGGAGGTTGTACTGCAGGAGGGTGGCGAGCGAATCATCGTCCTCGACCACCAGGATGTGGGGCGTCACCGGCGGGGGCTCCTCACGGCTTCAGGCCGTCGGTCTTGGGCCGACCGGTGATCATCTCGTCGCCGGTGGCCTCGTAGTGGACGATCTCGGCGATGTTGGTCGCGTGGTCCCCGATACGCTCCAGGTTCTTGGCCACGAACAGCATGTGGGCGCAGGCGGTGATCGTGCGCGGATCGCCCATCATGTAGGTCAGCAGTTCGCGGAACAGGCTGTTGTAGTGCTCGTCCACCTCGTCGTCCTGCGACCAGACGGCGAGCGCGCGGTCCACGTCGGCGCGGGTATAGGCGTCGAGCACGGCGGTGAGCCGCATCACCACCAGCCGGCCCATCCGCTCGATCGAGCGGGTGAGCGGGGTGAGCGGGTCGGATTCGATGATCACCAGGGTCCGCTTGGCGATGTTCTTGGCCAGGTCGCCGCAGCGCTCGAGGTTGTTGGCGACCTTCATGGCGGCCAGTGTATGGCGCAGGTCGTTGGCCACCGGCTGGCGCAGCGCGATCAGCCTGATCGCCTTGCGTTCGATATCCCGCTCGGCCTCGTCCAGCCGGTCGTCGCGGGCGACGACGGAGGCGGCCAGGGCCTGGTTGCGCTTGACCACCCCGGTGACCGCGTCGGCCACCTGCGATTCGGTCAGGCCGCCCATGCGGGCGACCTCGGCCGCCAGGTTGTTCAGCTCATCCTCGAAAGATTTGACGATGTGCTCGTTCATGCGTCTCCCCTGGCCGAAGCGGCCGGTGTGGGCGAAGTCGTGTCGGCGGATGACGGCGCCGGTCGCCGGCCCGCGGCGCCGGCAGACCCTGCCTGCCGGTTGATGCCCCTATGCTTCAGTTTCATGACGCTTTCGCGACGGCGGCCTGGGCCCGCGCCCGGAGCGGAAGATAGACCGTGAAGGTCGTTCCCCTGCCCTCGCCGCTCTCCACCAGGAGGCCGCCCCTGTGCCGGTTGGCGATATGCTTGACGATGGCCAGGCCTAGGCCCGTGCCGGCCCGCTCGCCGCTCTTCTGGCCCTCGACGCGATAGAACCGCTCGGTGAGCCTGGGCAGGTGCTCGCGCGCGATCCCCGCGCCCTGGTCGCTGATCCGCAGCACCGCATAGGCCTCCGCGGCGTGATCGGGGCTCAACAGGGAGAGCCGGGTCAGGTCGGACCGCTCGCCCGCCGAGGCCTGGGCGGCGGTCGCGCCGCAGGTAAGCGCGATGCTGACCGCCCCGCCGTCCGGAGAATATTTCAGCGCGTTGTCCACGAGGTTCTGGACCACCTGGATGATCTGGTCGCGATCGCCGGCGATGCAGGCCAGCCCGCGCTCGGGGAGGGTGGAGTCCAGCCGCACGCCACGCGCCCGGGCCAGGGGCGCCGCGGCGTCCACCGCGTCGCGGACCGCGCACGACAGGTCGACGTCGTCGTCCGGCGCCACGTGCTCGTTCAGCTCGATGCGGCTCAGCGACATGAGGTCGTCGATCAGCCGGCTCATCCGCTCGGCCTGGGCCTGCATGATGCCCAGGAAGCGGTCGCGCGCGCCTTCGTCCTCGCGGGCGTGGCCGCGCAGGGTCTCGATGAAGCCCGAGAGGGAGGCGAGCGGGGTGCGCAGCTCGTGGCTGGCGTTGGCCAGGAAATCCACCCGGGTGCGCTCGACCCGGCGAAGCTCGGTCTCGTCGCGGAAGGCGACCAGCGCCAGGCGCGAGCCGTCGGGGCCCGCGCCCAGCGGTCGGGCCTGGGCGCGCAGCACGCGCGCCTGGACGCCGGCGATCTCGTAGACGCTTTCGGCCGCGATCCCGCCGAACAGCGCCTCATCTATGGCCTCCAGCACCTGCGGATCGCGGATCACCGAGATCAGCAGGCCTTGGCTCGGGCCGACCCGCAACAGCTCCCGCGCGGAGCGGTTGGCGAAGATGTAGCGCCGGCCGGTGAGGTCGTCGGCCTCCATCGCCGAGACCACGAGCAGGGGATCGGGCAGTCCATCGACCACCTCGGCGAAGGGCGCCTGGGGCCCGGCGTCCTGCGCGGGCTCGCCCGTCAGCGCGGGGCCTTGGCGCCCGGTCAGGAACAGAGCCAGTCCGGCGGACAGGGCGACGAAGGCTAGCGCGGTCAGGCTGGCCATAAGCTCCGCCCGGCCGGTCGCGGCCAGGACCGCAACCGCCGCCAGCCCCGCGCCGCCGGCCGCGGCCAGCGGCCACCACAGGCGCTCGGGCCGGCGCGGCGCTAAGGGTTCGGGAAGCGGCACGGGCGAATCTCCGTTGCGGGAAAGCTTAGCATCCGACGGCGCGTGACAGCACGGTGACAGCCGGCTCAACGGGTCCCCACGCTGGCCATGACATCTAGTTGAAAAAGCACGGCCCTGGATGTGATCGCGAAAATTCATCGCGACCCGGCGTCTCGCCTCCGGCACAATCCGGGCATGGACGGCGACGCGCAGGCGCGGATCGAAGAGCTCGAGGCGGCGCTGGTCCGCCAGACCAACCTGCTGCGCGAGGTCGACCACCGGGTGAAGAACACCCTGCAGCTGATCTCTTCGCTGATGCTGCTGCAGACCCGCCGGATCACCGACGAGACAGCCCGCCTGTCGCTGAGGTCCATGCTGGAACGGGTGAACGCGGTTTCCACGGTCCACCGCCAGCTCTTCCAGGGCGACGAGAAGCAACAGTTCAACGTGGCCGCCTTCCTGCGCGACCTGGCCGGCGACCTGGCGCTCGCCAACGGGCGCGCCGATGTGGAAATCCGCCTGGACCTGCAGCCGGCGGTGATCCCGGCCGCCGCCGCCGCGCCCTTCGCCCTGGTCGCCAGCGAACTGATCAGCAATGCGCTGAAGCACGCCTTTCCCGACCGGCCGGGCGTGGTCGAGATCACCGTGGGCGAGGCCGGCGGGACCTGCGAACTCAGCATCGCCGACAACGGCCAGGGCATGGACGGCGCGCCCAAGGGGTTCGGACTGACCATCGTGGGCCTGCTCTGCCAGCAGCTCCACGCCGAACTGGAGATGGGCCCTGGCCACCCAGGCGTCCGCGCGGTTGTCCGCACACCGTCGGCGGCGGCCAGCGGCCACTAGACCGTTTAAAGCGCGTCGGACGGGTGAACCGGTATCCACTTCACCCCGACGCGCTCTAGCCAGGACTCGCGACCGGCCTTATGGCTCCTGGCGGTTTTGTCACGGGTGAAGCATGCACGAGCGGTTGCCGCAGGCGCAGGCCGCGTTGACGGCGGGTCGGACGGCCGAGGCCATCGAGCACCTGACCGCCATCCTGGGTGAGGATCCCGCCCAGACCGTGCAGGTCTACCGGATCCTGCTCGTCCAGCTCCACAAACTCGAGCGCTATGAGGAGGGCGAAGTCTGGGCGGCCAAGGCCGTTGAGCGGTTTCCGCGCGACTTCGACATCTGGAACGTCCGCGGCGTCATGCTCCGCCGCCTGAAGCGCTATCCCGAGGCGCTCGCCGCGCTCGACCAGGCGATCAAGTTCGGCGCGAATCCGGCGGCCGCCCTGATCAACCGCGGCAATATCCTGCTGGACATCGGCAACGGCCCCGCGGCCGAGACGGTGTTCGCCAACCTCGCGCGCAAGGACCCGCGCAACGCCGAGCACCAGCGCCAGCTCGGCCGCGCCCTCCTGAACCAGGGCAAGCGCGACGCCGCCTTCGTCCGGTTCCGCCAGGCCCTGGCGCTGCGCAAGGATTTCATCGAGCCCTGGATGGACCAGATCGGCGTCCTCAACGAAGAGGGCAAGTACGAGGAGGCCATCGCGCTCACCGACAAGGCGCTGGCCGTCCTGCCGGACAATCCCAGGCTGCTGGAAGCCAAGGTCACCGTGACCCGCCGCTCGGGCCAGCTCCGGCGCGCCGAGGCCATGCTGCTGGAGATGCTGCCCGGCCACGAGGACCAGGCCTGGCTGCACTATCAGCTGGGCACCGTGATCAGCGACTACGACCGCGCGCGCGGCAACGTCCATATCCGCCGCGCCGTCGAGCTCGATCCGGGACGCCTCGACTACCTGACGGCCCTGATCGAAAGCCTGGAGCGCACCCGCACGGGCGACGAGGGGGCCAACATCGACGAGTCGTACGCGCTGACCGAGAAGGCCTTCGCGTTCCCGCAGACGGCGTTCACACCCAGCCACACCAAGGTGCTGAACGAGGTCCTGATCCGCGTCTGCGCCTTCGACGAGATCCCCAGGCTGGGCGCCTTCGCCGAGCTTGGCCGCAGCTGGGCGGAAACCAACAAGCACACCGCCATGCTCAAGCAACTGCCCAGGGTGCGCACCCTGGACGACCGCCTGGAGCTCATGGAGCAGCACCTGATCTGGGGCCGGGCCGCGGTGAAGGCGGCGCGCGCCAATCCTATCCGCAAGCCGCCGGCCAGGCCGCCGCGCGACAAGATCCGGGTGGGCTTCATGTCATCCGACCTGCGCAGCCATCCGGTGGCCTATTTCGCCCTGCCGCTGTTCGAGCACTACGACCGCGCGCGCTTCGAGGTCTACGCCTACTCCTACTACCAGGGGCAAGAGGACCAGAACCAGGCCCACATCCGCAGCCTGTCGACCCAGTTCCGCTGGGAGCCCGACATCTCCGACCGGGGCGCGGCCCAGATGATCGCCGACGACGACCTCGACATCCTGATCGAGCTGGGCGGCTCGACCCACATGAACAAGCTCGGGGTCATGGCCTTCAAGCCCGCGCCGCTGTCGGCGAGTTGGGTCGGCTATCCGTTCTCGGCGGGCCTGGAGACCATCGACTACATCGTCACCGACCCCTACCTGCTGCCGGACGATCCGCGGCTGATGATCGAAAAGCCGATGACCCTGCCGCACGCCTGGTACGCGCTGGGCGCCCAGGCCTTCCGGCCCGAGCCGCAGGCCAATCCGCAGTCGCCGTTCGAACGCAATGGCTACGTCACCTTCGGCACGGCGAACAATCCGTACAAATATTCCCCCGACCTGCTGGAGGCCTGGGCCGGGGTGCTGAAGGCGGTCCCGGACTCGCGGTTCATGTTCGTCCGGCCCGAGAGCGGCTCGACGGCGTTCAGGACCCACGTGCTGGCGGCCTTCGCCCGGTCCGGCATCGGGCCCGAGCGGATCAAGTTCGAGAACATCCGTGGGCGGCACCTGCCGTTCTACAACGAGATGGACATCTCGCTGGACACCTTCCCGCAGACCGGCGGCACGACCACCTGCGAGTCGCTGTGGATGGGGGTGCCGGTGATCACGCTGGTGGGGCCGGCGATGTTCGAGCGGCTGAGCTATTCCGTGCTGATGAACCTGGATCTTCCGGAGCTGTGCGCAGATACGCCGGAAGGCTATATCCGGGCCGCCGCGGCGCTGGCCAACGACCGCCCGCGCCTCAACGAACTGCGCCGGACGCTCAGGCCGCGGATGTCGGCCAGCCACCTCGGCCGGACGAAGGAATTCGCCGACGGCTACTTCGCCGCCATCGAGACCGCGGTGCGTCAGGGCGGCGAGGCGGCCAGCAGGCCACGCGCGTCCAGCGCCACGTAATAGTCCACATAGGCGTCCCAGAAGGCCCGCGCATCCCAGGTCTGGTCGCGGACCGGGTCGGTGTTCACCCGCAGGTAGGGCTCGCGGAGTTCGGGCTGGGCGGCCTCGGTGACCTCACAGGCGCGGCCCAGCCGTGGCCGGGCTTCCGCCGCCAGCTTGCGCGCGAAATCGCCCTGGCCGCCGACGAAGCCTGACGGCCGCGCGACGATCTCGGCGGCCTCGCCCGTCATGAGATCGTGCAGCAGCCGCACATAGGCGATGCCCAAGAGCGGCGCCGGCAGGTTGTCGCGGACATAGCGCGGCGTCCGGACCAGCGCCGGTTCGCCGGCCAGCCAGCTCTGGAACAGCGACCAGGCGAAGCGGCCCTCTTCCCAGGGTCCGAAGGGGGCGGCGACCACGAACTTGCCGAACCGCAGGCCCTGCCACCGCGCCAGGTGGCGCCACACCTGGTTGGTCAGCCCCTTGGACAGGCCATAGGGCGAGATCGCCAGATCGTCGGGGTCTGACATGCCCTCGCCGGCCTCGAAGGTCGTGCCGGTGGCGATGACCACGGCCTGGCCATTGCCGGCGGCCAGGCGCGACAGCACCTCGCGGGCGCCGCCGGCGTTGCGGCTGACGCCGGCCACCACGTCGTAGCCGGCCTCGCGGTAGCCCGGGATATCGGCGCCGTGGTGGGCCAGGGCGTCCCAGCGGCGCGACGACACGAGGTCGAGGAAGGCCGGGGTGTCGAAGGCATGGCCGAAGGCGACCTCGGCCACGGCCTGAAGACGGCGCACGCGGTCGAGCCTGATGCCGCCATAGTCCTCCAGGCGGCGGCGCAGCGGCGCCACCACGGTGTGTCCCGCGCCGGCCAGGGCCTCGGCGATCCAGAGCCCCGAGAACGAACTCGCCCCGGTCAGCAAGACGAGCGCCATGCGACTACCCCCGGTGGTCAGGATAGGCCGCGTCGCGGGCCGATATCAACGCAGGCGGGCGGGGCCAGGCGATGGCGAAGGCGGGGTCGTCCCAACGCACGCCGGCCTCGTGGCCCGGCTGGAACGCCGGGCTGATCTGGTAGAGGACGTCGGTGTCCGGCTCCAGGGTGAGAAAGCCATGGGCGATCCCCTCGCCGATCAGCAGCGCCCGGCCATTGCCGGCGCTGAGTTCCGCGGCTGTCCACTGGCGGTAGGTCGGGCTGCCGGGCCGCAGGTCGATGGCGACGTCGAAGATCGCCCCCCGCACGGCGCGGACCAGCTTGGTCTCCGCGTGGGGCGCCGGCTGATGGTGCATTCCCCGCAGGGTCCCGGCCGCGGGATTGCGCGAGAGCGAGGTCTGGGCGGGCTGGAACCGGTGGCCGGCCGCGGCGAATTCCTCGGGACAATGCAGCCGGGCGAAGGCGCCCCGGTCGTCGGTGTGGGGCTCGGTCTCCACCACCGTCACGCCGGCGATCGCGGTGGGCAGGAAGCGCATCAGCCGAGGACCTGGACGTCCGGGGAGGCGATGACGAAGCGCCCGCCCCACGCGCGGATGTAGGCGAGTTCCCCCATGATCTCGTCCTTCAGGTTCCAGGGCATGATCACCAGGTCATCCGGCCTGACCTCGCGCACGGCCTGGGGCGAGAGGATCGGCACGTGGCTGCCCGGCAGGAAGCGGCCCTGCTTGGCGGGGTTCGCGTCGAAGGAGACGGCGATGTCGTCCGCCGTCGCCCCGCAGTAGTTGAGGAAGGTGTTGCCCTTGGCCGCCGCGCCATAGGCCGCGACCTTGCGCCCGGCCGCCTTCGCCTCGGCGAGATAGGCCCGGAAGCCGTCGCGGACGGCCTCCACCCGGGGCGTGAAGCCGGCATAGCCCTCCAGCCGGTCGAGGCCGGCGACATGCTCGGTCGCGCGCAACGCCCGCAGCGCCTCGGTCTCCCGATGTCCGGAACCCGCATGGCAGCAGAACAGCCGCAGGGAGCCGCCATGGGTGGGCAATAGTTCGACATCGAATGGCCGTAGGCCGTTGGCCGCCAGCACCTGCTCCACGGCGACCAGCGACAGGTAGGAATAGTGCTCGTGGTAGATGGTGTCGAACTGGACCCGCTCGATCAGCTTCAGCAGGTGCGGGAATTCGAAGGTGAGCACGCCCTCGTCCTTCAGCGCCAGGGTGAAGCCCGCCACGAAGTCGGCGATGTCGGGGACGTGGGCCAGCACATTGTTGGCCGCCATCAGGTCGGCCCGCAGCCCGCGCGCCGCCAGGTCCGCCCCGGTCGCGGCGTTGAAGAACCGCACCTCGGTGGGCACGCCGCGCGCCACGGCGGCGGCGGCGGTGTTGGCGGTGGGCTCTATGCCCAGCACCGGCAGGTCCATGGCCACGAAATGCTGCAGCAGGTAGCCGTCGTTGCTGGCCACCTCGACGACCAGGGACGAAGGCCCCAGTCCGAAGCGGTCCTTCATCGCCACAGCATAGCGCCGCGCGTGCTCCACCCAGCTCGACGAATAGGCGGAGAAGTAGGCGTAGCCCTCGTCGAAGATCGCGTCGGCCGGCACGGCGTCGTCAACCTGCACCAGAAAGCATTTGTGGCAGACCCGCGCGTGCAGCGGATAGGCCCGCTCGGTTCCGGCGGCCAGCTGTTCCGCCGTCAGGTAGCTGTTGGCGAGTGGCTGGCGGCCGAGGTCCACGAAGGTGTGAATGAGCGGCGTCTTGCAGAATCGGCAGGCGGGCGGGGTCATCGGCCGCCCTCGTAGGCCGCGATCTGCTCGCGGCAAAGGGCCAGCGCGTCCTCGCCGTTCGCCTGGCGTCGATGCCAGTCCATGGTCAAGGCCACCGCGCGCGGCGCATCCAGCCGGCTCTCGAAGTCCAATGCGCGCCGGGCGAGGCCGGCGTCGATCGACAGCGAACGCGCCTCCATGGACTTCGGGTCGGGCTCATGGCGCCAGGGGGGGGCGCCGAGGGCCTCAACGCCCAGGGTCGCAAGCTGCCCCACGGTCACGTCGGATCCACCGGACTTCGGCCCGAAGTTCAGCGCCCTAGGGGTCATGGGATCGCTCGCCAGCGCCCGAAGCTGGGTGAAGTAGCCGGCCAGGCAGTCCAGCACATGCTGCCAGGGACGGGTGGCCTCGGGGTGGCGAAGGACGACGGGCTCCTGGCGGGCCGCCGCCCTGACGATGTCGGCGACGAGCCGGTCGCGGGAGAAATCGCCGCCGCCGATGACATTGCCGCCCCGCGCCGTGGCGACGGGCACGCCGGCGGCGTCGAAGTAGGACTTGGCGAAGCTCGCGACCACCATCTCGGTCGCGGCTTTGGACGCGGAATAGGGATCCTTGCCGCCCAGGGCGTCGCCTTCGGAGAACGCGCGGCCGGTCTCGGCGTTGGCGTAGACCTTGTCGGAGGTGACCACGAGGACGGCCTGGAGCGCCGTCTGGGCGCGCAGCGCCTGCAGCAGGTGGGCGGTCCCCATCACATTGGCGGCGAAGGTCTCCACCGGCTGCTCGATGGCGGTGCGGACGATCGGCTGGGCGGCCATGTGCAGCACCAGGTCGAAGGCCCGCCCGGCCAGCGCCGCCTCGACGGCGGATCGGTCGCGCAGGTCGACCAGCAGGGATTCGATCAGGCCGTCCACGCGGGCCAGTCCGAACAGGCTGGGCTCGGTGTCCGGCGCCAGGGCGAGGCCCGTCACCGTGGCCCCCAGGCCCGCCAGCCAGACCGACGCCCAGGACCCCTTGAACCCGGTGTGGCCGGTCAGCAGGACGCGCTTTCCCGACCAGAAGCCGGGATCGGGCCCGCTCATGTCCAGAGGCGCCAGGGCGCCTTGCCCGACGCCCAGAGGGCTTCCAGCTGGTTCTTGTCGCGGAGCGTGTCCATGGCCGCCCAGAAGCCGTCGTGCGGGCGGGCGACCAGTTGCTGGTCCTGCGCCAGGGTCTCCAGCGGGGCTTGCTCGAAACTGGTGTCGTCGCCGGCGATGCGGTCCACGACGCTCGGCTGCAGCACGAAGAAGCCGCCGTTGATCAGGCCGTTGTCGCCGGGCGGCTTTTCGGTGAAGCGCTGGACGAGGTCGCCCTTCATCTCCAGCGCCCCATAGCGGCCGGGCGGGGCGACCGCCGTGACGGTCGCTTGCCTGCCGTGCGCCCGATGGAAGGCGGCCAGCGCCGTCAGGTCGACGTCGGACAGGCCATCGCCATAGGTCAGGAAGAAGGGCTCGCCGGGCTCGAGGTAGCGGGCGATCCGCTTGACCCGGCCGCCGGTCATGGTGTCCTCGCCGGTATCCACCAGGGTCACCCGCCAGGGCTCGTGATTGGTGGCGTGGTACTCGGTCGTCCCCCTGGCCAGGTCCACCGTCAGGTCGGCGTTGTGCAGGACGTAGTTGGAGAAATACTCCTTCACCACATAGCCCTTGTAGCCAAGGCAGACGATGAAGTCGTTGAAGCCGTGGTGCGAGAACAGCTTCATGATGTGCCAAAGGATCGGCCGCCCGCCGATCTCGATCATCGGCTTGGGCTTGAGATGGCTCTCTTCCGAGATGCGCGTGCCGAGCCCGCCCGCCAGGATCACCGTCTTCATGGGTGTGGCTCCCTAGGCGATCCGCTTGATGAAGGCTTCCGGCCAGTAGGTCACCCGTTCGGCCACGGTTCCCTCGTTGAACGGCCAGGCGGGCTCCTCGACGATGAAGCGCTTGTCCTCGGCCACGAAGTCGTGGATCGCGCGGCGCGGATTGTTCTCGGTCCAGTCGGCGCCGGTGCGCGGGCCGCCCGCCACCTGCTCCATGATCCCGTCGGTGGCCACGATGTAGGAGCCGACGCTGACCATCGGGCCATAGGCGCGAAGCTCATCCAGCACGTGGGCGCGGGTGTGGTTGGAGTCCAGCACCACCAGCACGGTCTCGCCGGGCTTCACGCCCGCCTGGACATGGGCCACCACGTCGGGCGCGGTGGAGGAGCCCTCCACAAGTTCGATGCGCTTCATCATCGGATGGGCCTCGATGGCGGTGCGGTTGTGCGGCCGGATCTCGATGTCGATGCCGACCACCCGGCCCTTGCCCATGGCCTCGAAGAGCGAGGCGTAGAACACCAGCGACCCGCCGTGGGCCACGCCGGTCTCGATCAGCACGTCGGGTTTCAGCGCCCAGATCACCTCCTGCAGGCGGACCATGTCCTCCGGCAGCTGGATGATGGGGCGGCCCATCCAGGCGAAGCTGTAGACGTATTTCGAATCCCACGTGGCGCGCAGCCAGGCCTTCGAGGCGGCGGCGAATCCCTCCGCGCTCGCCAGGCTGTGGCGCGTCTCTGTGTCCCCGTCGCGGACGATCACCTCGCCGCGTTCCTCGTCGATGGTGGTGATCAACGGCTCGTCCAAACTTGTTCGCGGGCGAGTCTCGCCCGATCTGCCGGGGTGTCTTAGCCAATGTGGCGCGGCCGATGAAGCCATATCGCCCTTATGCCCCGGGCTAGGGCCTTGCGCCGGGCGCCAGGGCGCGGGATTTGAGGGAAATGGCGGCCGATCCTCTCGTCGACTTCATCGTAGCCGGCGTCCAGAAGGGCGGCACCACGGCGCTGTTCGACTATCTGTCCGAGCATCCGGGGGTGGCGCTGTCGCGCGAGAAGGAACTGCATTTCTTCGACGACGAGGCGCGCGACTGGGCGCGGCCCGACTACGGGGCCTATCACGCGGCCTTCCCGCCCCCGGACGGGCGGCCGCGGGGCGAGGCGACGCCGATCTATGTCTACTGGCCGCGGAGCCTGGAGCGGATAGCCGCCTACAACCCGGCCATGAAGCTGATCGTCATGCTGCGCGAGCCCGTCGAGCGGGCCTGGTCGCACTGGCGCATGGAATATGCCCGGGGCGCTGAGACCCGCCCCTTCGCCTGGTGCGTCCGCGAAGGGCGGCGGCGGCTGTTCGACGCCGTGCCCTGGGGCCACCATCGGGAATTCTCCTATGTCGAGCGCGGGTTCTACGGCGACCAGCTTGAGCGGCTCTTCCGGCTATTCCCGCGCGACCAGGCGCTGATCCTGCAGGCCGAGGAGCTGCGGCGCGATCCGGGGCCCGCGCTGGCGGCCGTGCAAGGCTTCCTGGGGATCGCCAACCGCCCCGCGCCCCCGTCCCGGGAGACCCACGTCGGCGTGGCGATGGACTACGGGTCCGTGCTGACCGACGAAGACCGCGACTATCTGCGCGACGTCTACGCCGCCGACCAGGCGCGGCTGGCGGCGCTGCTGGGCGCGGGCTGACGTCGCGAAGGCGCCATCATTGCGGGCGAGGAGAGGGTCCATGAGAACAGCGCACCTGGGCGTCCTGGCCGGCCTCGCCGCCGCCGTCCTGGCCGGCGCCGCGCGCGCCGCGCCCGAGCCGCCGAAGCTCGGCTTTCCCCTGGCCTGCCAGATCGGCCGGACCTGCGAGATCCAGCACTACGTCGACCGCGACCCGGGCCCGGGCGTGCGCGACTACCGGTGCGGGCGCAGGACCTACCAGGGCCACAGCGGCGTCGACATCCGCATCCTCGACATGGCCGCCGAGCATGCCGGCGTCGCCGTCCTGGCCGCGGCGCCGGGGCGGGTGACCCGGTTGCGCGACGGCGTGCAGGACATCTCCATCCGCGCGCCCGGCGCGCCGCCCCTGAACGGCCAGGACTGCGGCAACGGGGTGGTCATCGACCATGGCGGCGGCTGGGAGACCCAGTATTGCCACATGGCCCGCGGCAGCCTGATCGTGAAGGCGGGCGACCTGGTCGCGGCCGGCCAGCCGATCGGCAAGGTCGGCCTGTCCGGCAATACCGAATTCGCCCACATGCACCTGACCGTGCGCCACGCGGGCCAGGTGATCGACCCCTTCGCGCCCGACATGAGCCAGCCCATGGCCTGCGCGGCCCAGACGCCGCTCTGGACCGCCCAGGCGCGCCAGCAGATGGCCTACAAGGCGGGCGCCATCCTCAATGTCGGTTTCGCCGGCGGGCCGGTCACCCAGGACGCGGTCGAGGCCGGCGGCATCCCGCCGGTCAACGCGAACTCGCCCTGGATCGTACCCTACGCGCGCGCCATCGAGCTGGAAGCGGGCGACGTCATCGAGATCGCCCTCACCGGGCCTGGCGGGCTCACCCTCTCGGCCAAGACGCCGCCGCTCGACCACGACAAGGCGCAGTTCACCGACTTCATCGGCAAGCGGCGTCCGCCGGCGGGCTGGCCGGCGGGCGTCTATACAGCCGTGGTCCGGGTGCATCGGGCGGGCGCGGTGGCGATCGAGCGGCGATTCGAAACGCGGCTGTGACCGCGAGCTGTCGAGCGCGCCCTTTCCCCTCGATGGGGAAAGGGTCGGGGATTGGGGTGAGCGCAGGGCGGCGGGGCGATTGGCCCGTTCGGCGCCGGCGCCGTCTGAGGGCCGTTTTCGGCGCCGAGGCCGCACCCCATCCCAAACCCTTCCCCATCGAGGGGAAGGGCTCCTATCTGTCCGCCGCGTAGACCGTCCGCTCGCGCATCGCGCGCCATTCGTCGGCGTAGTCGGACCGCGCGAATTCGCTGAAGTAGGGGCCGCCGCGGGTGAAATGGGCGAGGCGGGCGTCCGGGTTGAAGTCGTACTCGCCGACCAGCCAGTTCCAGGCCAGCGGCAGTTCGCCCACCTCTTCGTCGCCCGCCAGCCAGCGGAACTGGTGCAGTTCCAGGCCCGTCGCCTGCTCCACATACCGGGGCGTCAGCGTGCGGCAGCGGGCGTTGTTCAGCAGCATCACGCTCGACCAGTTCTTCTTGGCGTAGCGCGACTGGGTGTGGCCCAGGAACTTGATCTCGTCCTGGGGGGTGTAGTCGTGTTTGCAGACCATCACCGCGTAGCGCTCGTCCGCCAGGGCGAAGAGCTCGGCGATGTCGCCCCGGGCCAGCATGTCGCAATCCAGGAACAGCGACCAGCCCTGGTAGTCGGAGAGGTAGGGCGTCAGGAACCGGGAGAACGAGAACTCCGTCGACTGCAGGTTGGACGCCTCGCGGTCGAACACCGAGCGCAGGTTGGCCAGCCGGATCGGGGTGAACCGCACGGGACGCGAGCTTTGCTCAAGGATGCTCTGGCAGAGCACGTGGTAGGCGACGATCTCCTGCGGGTCGTAGCCGATGAAGATGTCGAGCACGGTCGGCCGTTCCAAGAAAACTCTCCAGTGAGACCCGGCCCTAGGACCAGGCCGAACGCCCGAGACGATGGCTGAGGGCCTCGGCCACCTGCCCGATGACGGGATCCCAGCTTCCCGGCCGCGGCTGCCGGAACAGGCGGACCGAGCCGTACCACGGCATGGTGGAACCCTCCGCCGTGTAACGCCACTCGGGCCGATGCGGAACCAGGGTCAGGCATTCCGTCCCCAAGGCGCCGGCCAGGTGGACGATGGTGGTCTGGACCGAGACCACCACATCCAGGTTCAGGACCAGGCCGGCCAGGTCCTCGAAGTCGTCGATCTCATCGGCGGGGAAAATGCGGATGTTGCTGTTCAGCTGGGCGTTGGCGGCCGCGACCTCGGCCTGGGCGTCGCCATATTGCAGGCTGACGAATTCGCAGTCGGGCAGGCCGAGCAAGGGGGCCAGCGCCGCCAGCGGCAGGGAGCGCTGGTCCATTCGCGTCGTCCGCGTGCCGCCCCGCCAGGAGAGGCCGACGCGCAGGGCCCCGGAGCGCGGCCCCAGCCGCCGCGCCCAGCCTTCGACGACCGCCTCCCGGGGCCGAACGTAGGGCGTCCCCGGAAAGTCCCCGAGGCGGTTGCGATAGAGGTGGCCCAGGCTGCCCATGGCGATCACCCGGTCGAAGGCGTCGAGGTCGACCGGGCCGGTGTCGCGGATGTCGCGGAACGTCACGGCCGGGAAGCTGTTGGCCATCAGGCCGATCAGGCGCCGGTCGCAGATGCAGGTGACCGCGCCCGCCTGGGCGATGAGGTCCGGCAGGATGCTGGAGAACATCACCTGGTCCCCGACGCCCTGTTCCGACACCAGCAGGACCCGCGCCCCGGCCATCGCGCCGGCCGTGATGTCCGCGCTCAGCCGGGCGCGCAGGGCGGGCGTGACGAAGCCGGCCGACCTGTCGACGAACGCCGCCACGTCCCAGCGGGCCTCGTGGTCGCGCCAGCCGCCCGCGAAATCGCGGACAAGCAGACGGGCGTGGGCGCGGTGGTATCGGGCGACGGATCGCGCCGGCTCACGCTGGATCGACAGGTCCAGGGCCGCGATCGCCTCGGCGTGGCGGCCGACCGCCGTCAGGGCGACCCCCAGGTTGTCGAGGGCTTCATGGGAATTCGGCTGCAGGCGAACGCAGCTCTGGAAGCTCGCCAGGGCCTCGTCGTAGCGGCCCAGCGCCAGCAGGCCGACGCCGCGATGCATCCAGGCATTGAAATAGTCCGCCCGCAGGGCGAGCGCCGCGTCCGCGCTCGCCAGCGCCGCCTCGGGCCGGTCGAGGTCGATCAGGGCGCGCGCCCGGTTGGCGTGGGCGATGGCGAGCCCTGGATCCAGGGCCAGGGCGTGGTCGTAGCTCGCCACGGCCGGCTCATGGCGCGCCAGCCGATGCTCGGCGTTGCCGCGCGTCACCCAGGTCGCGGGATCCGTGGGATCGAGCGCCAGGGCCTGTTCGCAGCTCGCCAGGGCGGCCGTCGGGTCGCCGAGCTCCATGTGCAGGTTGGCCCTGGCCGTGAGCGCCCGCCGTTCGCCCGGCCGCCGCGTCAGGTGCCGCTCCAGCATCGCCAGGGCGTCGGCGAACCGCCCGTTCCGGGCCAGCGAAAGCGCCTGGGCAAACTGGTCGTCCGCCTGCGGCATGGCGCTCAGGCGTTCCGGTCGGCCGGCGTGATGATGATCGCGCCGAACCGCGCGATCCACAGCAGGCCTCGCCAGACGAACGGGCGGCGCGCCGCGGGGAAGGTCGCCAGGAGATCCGCGACGGAGGCTTCCGGCCGGCCAGCCAGCCAGGCCAGGACCTGGGCGACCTCGGCCAGCGTCGGGCGGTTCACGGCGCTGGCCGCGGCAAGCGGCGAGGCCAGCCTCGCGAGCGCCTGCTCGGCCGTCAGGTCCGGCGCCAGGGCCAGCCGGTCGTCCTCTCGCAGATGATGCGTCGGGTAGTTTCCGAACAGCCGGAAAGGGTCCGGCCGGAACGGATTATCGGTGGGCGCGGTGTCCGGCGCGGCGGCGCGGCGGCGGGCCTCCTGCTCGGCCCAGAGCGCCTGGTACTGCGGAATGATCGCGGCCCAGTCGAACACGGCCCTGGCCTGCGCCTTGGCCTGGGCGCCGAGCTTGCGCCGGTAGTCGGCGTTCTGCACCAGGATGGAGATCGCCTGGACGGCCTCACCGTAGTCGATGGCGGTGTATTGCGCCGCCCCGCCCACGTAGTTGCCGTAGTTCAGCCAGTCGTTGGCGTGCCAGTAGGCGAAGTCGCCGCCGGCGCCCGGCCCTGGGGCGTAGGTGGTGACCCGGAAGCCGTCCTCGCCATGGCGCACGGTGTCCTTGTAGCCGTTCCAGTCGGTGACCACGCAGGGCAGGCCCGCGGCCATGGCCTCCACCGGGGTCAGGCCGAAGGTCTCCTGGATATTGTCAGAGAAGCTGATGAAGAAGTCGGCGACCGACCAGATGGAGAACCGCACGTCCGCGCCGCGGCCGTCGACGTGGCGGTACTGGACGGACGGGCAGAGCGCGCGGGTCGCGTCGTGGAAGGCATGCTCGTCGTCGCCGCTCTCCATCCAGCCGGAGTTGACCCAGTAGATCGGCCGGCCGGTGGCGACGGCGGCCTTCTCGAGCGCGATGGCCATCAGCGCGGGGTTCATCTTCTCGCGCGCGTTGAAGCGGCCCACATAGAGGGCCACGACCGCGTCCTCGGGAATCTCCAGCCGGTCGCGCCAGGCCTTGCGGTCGGCGGGGGTCACCGCGAAGTCCTCGGTGTTGATGCCCAGCGGAATGGTGACGCGCTGCAGCTCGCCGCGCCGGCGCGGCCCGAACTCGCGGGCCAGGTGTTCGCGCACGCCATCCAGCTGGTATTCGACGCTGTCGCGCACGGCCTTCGAGGTGCAGATCAGCGCGTCGTAGTCCTCGGTGGGCGAGACCAGCAGGTCGCCCAGGATGGTCATCACCGTGGAGGTCGCGGTGGTGTGGGTGAGCCCGCAGATCGCGTAGTCGCGGGACCCTCCGAATCGGCGATGCCAGGCCTCGCGGTTGATCTGCGGGCTCGACATGCAGAGCACGCCGGGATCGGCGAGGCCGCGGCGGTTGGCCGGGGCGATCCAGCGCACCGGCCTGGTCGGCGGGTAGATGCGGCTGACGAGGTCGTCCAGCCCCGCCTGTCCGCGCGCGCCCGCGTTGAAGAAATGAAACCGGTCGACGTCGGCATGCCGCATGAAGCCGCGCAGGAAGCTTTCCCCCGCCGAATGCCGCCCGAGCAGGCGCGCGCGGGAGGTGTCGAAGGCGTCCGGATGGAAGAAGATCGCGGCGTTCTGCATGGGCAAGCCGCTTACGCGGACGGGCTTTCCGGAGCAATTCCCAAAAGAAAAGGGCCGCCCCGAAGGGCGGCCCAATAGTCTTTCGTCGTGAATCCGAAGCTTAGCCGACGATGTTCGTGACGTCGATGTCGGCCAGCGTGCGGCCGACCAGGACCACCGCGTCTTCAGCGGTACCGTTGTTGGCGCCGGTGTCGACGAAGAGGACGACGTCAGTGCCGACCTGGACTGCCACGTAGTTGGCCACACCACCGGCGATTTGGGTGTCAGCCGCCGTCTTCGCCGTGCCGTAGTCCGCCGCGCTCAGTTCGAGATACTCACTGCTGGAAGCAGGAACCCCAAGGCCGAACACCAGGGTATCCACCGGAGCCGCGGCAGTACCACCCGTCCAGTCTTGGATCTGGTCGAGAGAGCCCGCCGTGAAGCCGGAGTCGCCGCTGGCGAAGACGAAGCGGTCGCTGCCAAGTCCGCCGTTGAGGAAGTCCGTGCCGGTGCCGCCCGTGATCACGTCGTTGCCGTCGCCGCCTTGGACGGAGTCGTTACCGGTTCCACCCACGAGGCTGTCGTTACCGGTTCCGCCATCGATATTGTCGGTGCCCGTACCGCCATCAACGCTGTCATTGCCGTCGCCGGCCGTAACCGCGTCATTGCCAGCCCCTGAGGTGATCACATCGTTGCCGCCGTCGCCGGTGATCGTGTCCTTGCCGTCCAGGGTCGTGATGCTGTCGTTGCCGTCACCGCCGAAGATCGTGTTGTTGCCGGTGGCGCTAGCGCCGGCTTCGGTGATGGTGTCGTTGCCGGCCCCGGCGTCGATCGTGTTGCTGCCACCGTTGTCGGTGATCGAGTCGTTGCCGATACCGCCAGAAACGCTGTCACCATCGAGGGTCGAGCTTGTGCCAGTCAGGTTGATCGTGTCATCGCCGTCGCCGCCGGAGATGGTGTTCTTGCCGCCGGCGTCACCAATGACGTCGTTGCCGGCTTCACCGTCGATGCGGTTGGAAGCGGTGCCCTGGGCGTCGATGGAGTCGTTGCCGAGGTTGCCGTTCAGGACGTCGGCGCCACCACCGCTGCTGGTGATGCTGTCGTTGCCCTGGCCGCCGAGGATGAGGTCCGCGCCGGCGTTGCCGGTGCCGATGGTGTCATCGCCCGTGTTGCCCTGGGCATAGTTGCTCGCCGTCGCGCCGCCGGCGCCGATCACGATCACGTCGTTGCCCGTGCCGCCGAAGACGGTGTTGCTGCCGGTGCCGACCGTGATCGAGTCACTGTCGTCGCCGCCGTCGACCTGGTTGGTGCCGTCGCCAACGACGATCGTGTCGGTGCCGACCGCGCCGAAGACCACGTCGCCGCCGCCGCCGCCGTTGATGCTGTCGTTGCCGACGTCGCCGCTCAGGTTTTCACTGCCCGTGCCGCCCTGGATGCTGTCGTTGCCTTGGCCGCCCAGGAGGGTGCTGGCGCCGGAGCCGCCGGTGATGGTGTCGTTGCCGACGTTGCCGTTGACGTAATCGGTGCCGTTACCGCCATTGATGGTGTCGTTGCCTTGACCCCCATAGATGGTGTCGTTGCCCGAACCCGCGGTCAGGCTGTCGTCGCCGCCGTTGCCCTGGATCAGATTGTTGCCGTTGCCGCCGTCGAGGACGTCATCCGCGCCGGTGCCCGAACCGCCGAAAAGGCCGTCATTGAACGCCGTGCCGGTGCCGGCTGCGGGCGTCTCCGCCACCGCCGGGTTGCCGATGAACAGGTTCGAACCGTCCGGGAAGACCACCGGACCGCCGACGAGACTCACGACAGCGCCGCCTTCGCCATAGATGCCTTGACCGAACGTCACCGCGCGGCCCGTGGTCAAATCAGTGACCGTCACGGTCGCCGCCAACGTCGGCGTCGCCGCGTTGTAGATCACCGACATCTTGCTACCGCTGGACGTCGGGTTGCTGAACACCAGCGTATCGTTCTGGGTGGCGCCAAATCCGAGCGCTTGCGCAGCCGTGATGGTTTCAAAGAAATAGGTCGACATTCATCTCTCCAGTCATGTGTCACACGGACCCTCGGCACGCCTGACCCCCATCCCCGATGGAGCAGTCCCGACGGTCCATTCATCCCAAGCGCCATAGCGTGGCTGCGGCGAAGGTTAAACGAGCCCGACGGAAGACCTATCGGAAGCCTGCCTCATAAGCAACAGCAAAAAGGGTAGCGGAACCTTAGTTGAAAGGCCTGTCACCGAGACGCAACTACTGGTCCCGGAGCGCCTGGTGCAGGGTGTCGGTGATCGGCGAAATCAGCGATCCCATCACCGAGCGGCTGCCGGTCACGATCATCGCCTGGGCGGGCATGCCGGGCGTTATCCGCGTTCCGTGCTTGAGCTTGGTGAGTTCTTGCGGATCGATCCGCAGATCGACGCGATAGGCCGATTGTCCTGTCTTTTCATTGTCGAAGCGGTCGGCGGAGACCACCACGACCTTGGCGTCCAGCGGATCGTGCCAGCGCGCGTTGAGGCCGGTCAGGCGCACGCGGGCCTTCATGCCGACGTGTACGTCATCGACATCCTCGGGCTTGATCAGGGCGGTGACCATCAGCGGCGCGTCGGCCGGCACGATATCCATCAGAAGCTCGCCGGGCGCGGTCACGCCGCCGACCGTGAACTGGGTCAGGTTGAACACATAGCCGTCCACCGGCGAGCGCTTCACGGTGCCGTTCAGGGCCTCCCGCGCCGCGGTGAGTCGCGGCAGGGTGTCGGCATATTTGGCCTGGGTGTCGCGCAGTGATTCGGCGGCCTGGCTCTGCCGCTGGTCGCGATTGGCGTTCATCTGCATGCGCGTCTCGCCGATCTGCTGGCGGAGCTTGGCGATGTCGGCCATGAGCGAGCCCTTGCGCCCGTTGAGGTCGGCCAGCGAACGCTCGTAGCGCAGGATCAGGGTCTTGGGCGCGTAGCCCTTGTCGAACAGGGTCTTGTAGCCGGCCAGTTCCTCGTCGGTGAGGCGGGCCTGCTCGTTGACCGAATCGACCTGCGCCTGCTGGCCCTCGATCTGGGTCTGCAGCTGGTCGAGCCGCTGGCCCAGCACGCCCATCTGGCTCTGGAACAGCTGATAGCGGCTGGTGAACAGGAACTGCTGGTCGCGAATCATCCCGCCGACCCTGGGGTCGGAAATCCGCGCCGTGAGTTCGGGCGCGAATTCCAGCGCCGTGCGGCCGGTGGCCTCGGCGCTCAGCCGCGCCGACTGGGACTGCAGGCTGTCGACTTGGTTCTGGAAGACGTCGTAGGCCGCGCGCGTCTCGGTGTCGTTGAACAGGATCAGCGGCTGGCCCGGGCGCACCCGCTGGCCCTCCTTGACGAGGATCTGCCGAACCGTGCCGCCCTCCTTGGTCCGGATGGACTTGCGGTTGGCCTCGACGCGCACCGAGGCCTGGGCGGTGATACCGGTGCTCAGCGAGCTGACCGAGGCCCAGAGGCCCAGGCCCAGCACGAACACTCCGATGATGGAGGCGCCGACCACCATCGGCCGGCGCAGCCGGGCCTGCAGCGCCGGATCGACCGGCGTGCGGTCGTCGGCCCCGAAGGTCGGGGCGACATAGGAAGAGCGGACGGGTCCGAGGTCGAGTTTCATCGCGAAGCCTCCACGGCGCGGACCTCGGCCGGCTTGGTCAGCCGGGCCATGACCTGGTCGCGCGGACCGAACAGTTCGATGCGCCCGTCACGCAGGACCAGCATCTTGTCGGCGGCCCGGAAGATGCTGGGCTTGTGGGAAATCACCACCACGGTGGCGCCGTTGGTCTTCATGGCGTCGAGCGCCTTGAGCAGCGCGTCCTCGCCCTCCGCGTCCAGGCTGGCGTTGGGTTCGTCGAGCACGATGAAGGCGGGCTCGCCCAGCATGGCGCGCGCCAGGCCGACCCGCTGCCGCTGGCCGGCGGACAGGGTGTGCCCGCCCTCGCCGACGTCGGTGTCGTAGCCCTTGGGCATGCGCAGGATCAGCTCGTGGGCGCCGGCCAGCTGGGCGGCGCGCACCACCACCTCGTCGGGGACGTCGGAGCGGAAACGCGCGATGTTGTGACGCACGCTGCCCGCGAACAGCTCGGTGTCCTGCGGCAGGTAGCCCACGTGGCGGCCGAAGTCGCCGCGATCCCAGGTGAAGACATCGGCCCCGTCGAGGCGCACGACCCCGTTGAGCGGCCGCCAGATACCCATCAGCAGGCGCGCCAGGGTCGACTTGCCGGCCCCGGACGGGCCGATGACGCCCAGGATCTCGCCCGGCTGAAGGCTGAAATTTATGTTGCCGAGCAGCAGCTTCTGGGCCCCGGCCGGCGCGAAGTTCACCGCCTCGCAGCTCAGCTGGCCCTTGGGCCTGGGCAGCGTCATCCCGGCCGGCGGCGCCTCGGCCTTAGTGAGCAGCTGCATCAGCCGCTGGTGGGCGCGGGCCATGTTGTTGAGCGGCTCCCAGGAGCCGACGATCTTCTCGATCGGCTGCAGGGCTCGGCTGGCCAGGATCATGTTGGCGAACAGCATGCCCGAATGGATCTTACCCTTCAGGATCAGGTAGGCGCCGATCGCGATGATCAGCACCTGGACGCCCATCCGCACCGTCTTGATGATGTCGGTGTACATATTCGACATCTCGGCCACGTTGGCGCCACGCTCGATGGTCACCCGCCGGTGGCCGGCCCAGGCCGAGCCCAGCGTCGGCAGCATGCCCATGGCGCGCACGACCTCGCCGTTGCGCAACGCGGCGCCGGTGAAGGCATAGCTCTTGAGGCCGGCGTCGCTGGCTTCGCGGCTGGCCGGGCGGATGGCTCGCTCCTGCATCAGGGCCAGGATCAGCAGCACGACGGCGGCCAGGGTGGTGACGACGCCGACCAGGGGGTCGATCGTGAACAGGACGAACAGGAAGACCGGAATCCACGGCACGTCGAAGAACGCCGCCGCGGCGATGCCGGTGAGCGTCTGGCGGAACTGGTCGAGGTCGCGCAGCGCCTGGGCGCCGGCGCTCTGCTCGCCGCGGACCGAGGCGTCGAACAGCGCGGAGAACACCCGGCCCGAGACGCGCTGGTCCAGGAGGACGCCGTAGTTGATCAGGATGCGGGCGCGGAAATCATCGATCGAGGCCGAGACGACGAAGACGAAGATGGTGATCAGCGTCAGCACCCACAGCGTCGGCTGGCTCTGGCTGGTCAGCACCCGACCGTAGATCTGGTAGGTGTAGAGCGGCAGCGCCAGGTAGAGGACGTTGGAGACGAAGCTGAACGCGGCGGCCACGGCGAAGGGCCGCTTGCCCTCGCCCAGCGCGCGGGTCAGGACGTTGTCCGGTTGGTTGGAAAGAAACGTGAAGATCTTCATGCGCGCACAGCCGTCCCGTCCGTCGATTCGCCTGGATACCTGATGGATGGTCTAAAATGGTGAACGCCGGACAAGGCACGGTAAACGACCGGCCTCTTTATCGTAACGCCCAGGGACGTTCGACAGATGCGTGGCGGTCGATTCGATGTCAATCCTGCCGCGCCAATACGCCCCGCGCCGCGATCCGGCAGGGATATGCGCGGCGTGGGCGCCGGGAGCAAGGATGTCTAGGGTCGCCATAGTCGGCAGCTGCATAACCCGCGATCTGTGGCGGTTCCGTGGCCACGCTTGCGATGTGGCCCTGCACTATGTGTCGCGGACGAGTCTGGCCAGCCTGTTCGCGTCATCGCCCGCAGGCTTCATGGCGGCGGAGAAACCCCCGGCGCGCCTGAAGCCGCAGCCGCACCGCGCGCTGGTCGCCGACATCGAGAAGACGGCGATGGCCGGCCTTGTGGCGTTTCGTCCCACCCACATCCTGTTCGACTTCATCGACGAGCGATTCGACCTGCTCGCGGCCGGCGGCGGGCTGGTCACCCACAGCTGGGAGCTGGAGGTCAGCGGCTATCTGAGACAGCCGGCGCTGCGCGGCGCGCGGCCCGTCCCGCGCCTGTCGGCCGCGGCCGAACGGCTCTGGCTGGAAGGCGCCGCGCAGTTCGCCGCCCTGGTGCGGGCCACCCCGCTCGCCGAGGCTAAGCTCATCCTGCATCGCGCGCAATGGGCGGACCGGCGAAGGGTGCCGGCTGGCCATAGCCCCGTCCTCGCCAACGCCGAGATCTTGCCGGGCCGTCCCGCCGACATCGCCGCCCACAGCGCGCTGCTGGCCCGCTACGAGGCGGCGTTCCTGCGCCTGATGCCGTCGATGGCCGAGGTCCAGGCCCCCGAACACCGGCTGGCCGACGACGCCCACGAATGGGGCCTCAGCCCGTTCCACTACGTCCCGGAATATTACGCGGCGATCTGGCGACAGCTCGACGCGCTGGGCTTGCGCGCGGCCGTCCCGGCATTGGGCGTCAGCCGCGCACCTTGCGCAGCGCCGGCATGACGTCCGCGGAATAGACCTCCCGCTCGGCCGGCTGGTGGAGCGCGGTGATGAAGAAGTCGATCCCCAGGCCGACCAGCTCGCCCATCCGATCGAGACAGTAGGAGACCGGTCCGCCGATCCCCATCCAGTCGCCGAAGTCCTCGTCGATCACCGCCGTGTTGGGATTTTCCGGCGGGGCGTCGGGCCGGTGGAAGCTGTAGTCGTAGTTGTCGCGCATCCACGCGGTGACCTTGCGCAGGATCTCCGGCTGCTGGGAAAGGTCGGTGCCGACGCCGCTCTGCATGTGCGCGAAGCCCGAGACCCGCGTGCGGATGGCCTTGCGGCCGCTCGCCCGGTCATCGGTGATGGCGATGGGCAGGAACATGCCGACGCGCATCGCCTCGCGGTCCCGGCCGGTCCTCGCCAGCTCCTCGTCGATGATGTCCAGCGCCCAGCGGACCCGATGGGGGTTGGCGCCGACGCCCAGGCAGATGCGGTCGGCGCGGCGGGCGGCGAGCGCGATGGCCTTGGGCCCGCTGGCCGCCATCTGGATCGGCAGGTAGGGCCAGTCGAGGTTGTCGGCCCACTCCAGCCGGCTGGTCTTGCCGTTCTCGTATGCCACCACGCCCCGGTCGAGATAGGTGCGCAGGATGATCATGTCCCGCTCCATGTCGGCGATCCGCTGGCGCGGCATGCCGGCCGCGGCGACCGCGGAGTCCCCCGTGGCGAGGTTGCAGATCGCCCGCCCGCCGCTGAGGATCTGGATCGGGATGATCCCGGCGGCCACCACGCCGGGATGGCGGGTGACGAAGTTGACCGGGCCGCAGGCGAGCTTGATGCGGCTGGTCCCGCGCGCCGCATCGCGCATCTCGCCGAAGCAGTCGGTGGCGCGCGAATGGTTCTCGCTGAAGCCCTGGAGGTCGAAGCCCAGGCTCTCCGAGAGCTGCGCCCGCCTGACGCCGTCGAACGCGGGGTAGAACCCCGTGGAGCCAAACTCGATGTCCCGCATGATCCTACTCCAGCGAACGCGAACGCCGTCCAGGCTCGTCCGGCGTCACGCCTTGACGGCCTGCTGCTCCACAGCGGCGCCGTGCAGTTCGTTCCAGGTCACGCCGACCTGAGCCGGATCGAAGGGGATCACCGGCTTGGAATCGCCGTGGGGATCCAGCGTGTGGATGAAGCGGTGGATGCCGATCATCGACCCACAGGTCTGGCCAAGCTCGATGATCTCGGCGGTGGTGAACACCTCGGCCAGGCCGCGGTAGACCGCGTCGCCGATCTGATGATGATCCCCGGCCAGAAGGTCGAGGAACGCCAGCGCCCGGCGCTCCCGTTCGGTCAGGTCGCCACGCAGCGACGTATCGATCAGGCAGACGACCACGTCGTCGGTGACGCTGTCGACTTTGCGGGCCTCCATGCAGGGTGCGCAGCCGCCGAGCTGGGCGCTGCGGATGCGCAGCATCTCAAGCAGCTTCCCGCCGAGGAGGTGCCGGGGATAGTTGTAGTGGCGGTCGCCGTCGTCCGGAATGTGCTCGTGCTGGGCATAGGCCAGGATCCGCGAGGCGGTCTTGTCGGCCGGCGAGCCGCCATGCTGGACCGAATGCTCCTGGCGCTGCCGCTCCTTGGGCGTCAGGGCGTGCAAGGGCATGGGTTCGATGCGCGGCATGGCCGATCCTCCCGGATATTATCCCGAAGCTAGCACCGGGATCGTCCCGATGATCAACGATTTGTCCTTGGCGCGGATCAGCCGGCGGCCCTGAAGCGCGCTCAGGCTCCGGCGGCCTTGCGCACCCAGTGCTCCAGCGGCGTCATGCCTTCGCCCACCAGTTCGGGGGTGGCGGCCAGGTAGGCGGCGGTGGGAAAACCGGGCCGGGCTTCCGCCACCGTCCAGGCGCCGCCCTGCAGGTAGTCCAGCAGCGGATTGACGGCGGGGTCCATGGCCTCGCCGCGCGCGGCCACGTAGTGCGGCAGGTCGAACCAGGGGCTGGGGCTGCGCCCCTCGGCGGCCCCGCTGGTCAGGAAGTGGGCCAGGGGCTCGAATCCGGCCTCGGCCACGTCGGCGTACTGCTCGAGATACCAACGGGCGTCGAACAGCGGGTGTGGGCTCAGGCCTTCGCGCCAGCCTTCGGTAAGGTAATGGACGAGCGGCGCGACGTCGGCGGTCGGCCTTGGCATCTGTCGGCGATACCAGGCCGGCTCGAACAGCGGGTGGGGCGTCAGGCCCTCGCGCCACCCGGCCCGGACGTAATGCGAGACCGGATCCTCGCCGGCGGCCAGATCGGGCGACTGGGCGACGTAATAGGCGATGTCGAACAGCGGGTGCGGGTCGCGGCCGCGCGCGGCGCCCTCGCGCACGAAATGCTCCAGGGGCGACACGCCGTAGCCGCGCAGGTCCGAGATGTTCTCCTGGCCATAATGGACCGGATCGAACAGCGGATGCGGGCTCAGTCCGGCCGCGGCCCCGCGCGCCAGGTAGTGCACGAGCGGCGCAAGGCCAGACGCCGCCGCGTCCGGATAGCGGGCCAGATACCAGGCCTGGTCGAACAGGGTGGCGGGAGCCGCGGTGGGGTCGGCGCGGCGGCGCGCGTAGTCGACCGCCCCGGCCTCGCCGCGCCAGACGCCGCTTCGCGTTATGATCTGACCGTGGCCCCAGGGGCCGAGGCGCAGCAGCAGCCGCTGGAGCTGGACCGCGAAGGCCGTGCGGCGGGTCAGGCCCTGGGGCCTGGCCCGGACCAGCCAGGCTCTGGCGGATTCGCGGCGCAGGTTCGATTCGGCCTTGGTCCGGCCGATCAGCGCCTGCTCCAGGGCAAGCGTCAGTTCGGTGCGGGTCAGGGCCTCGCGCAGCTGGGCCTGCTGGGCGACCGAGTGGGCCGCGGCCAGTTCGGCGCGCAACCCCGCCACCCGCTGCGCCACCGCGCTCGCGCGCGACGCCACCCCGGCGGGCGGCGGCAGGTCGAGCGGTGGCGTCTGGGCGGCTGGTTTGGCCACGTCTGCGGGCGCGCCGCGCGCGGCCCCTCCCCGTTTGGTCCGAGGGGTTGTCTCGGGCGCGCGGCCGGAGCTGTCAAGGCGAGCCGGCGTCATAGGCCCTCGCGTTCCAGCCACTGGCGATAGGTGTCCTCGCCGGCCGCGAAGGGATCGGGGAACGCGGCCTGCAGGTCGCCCCGCTGGCGATAGAGCACCCGGTGCGCGCGGGTGATCGGCTCGCCGTCGGCGTAGGTCCCGTAGGCCCACCAGCGCTCGGGGATCGCGGGCTCGGTGGCGGCTGTCACCTGGCGCTTGTACCAGGCCCAGATCTCGTAGACCGGGAAGTTCTGGCCGGCGTACTTCTTGGTCATGGTGTCGCCCAGCGGGCCCAGCTTGGTGAAATGCCAGAAGCGGAGCGGCGCGCCGTTGACGGTGACCCGTCCGTCCTTCTCCACCGAAACCGTCCGTGTACTGAGGTTCCAGCTGGCGACATTGTAGCCGGGGTCGCGGATCACCCTGACCTTGTCGAACAGCGCCGGGACGTGGTCGCACCAGCGCTGGTCGACGAACAGGCCGTTGTCCATGTCGTCGTAGCACCAGTCGAGCAGGCGATCGTTCCACCAGCTGGCGAAACACGCGCCCTCGCCCGTGGTGCGGATCGCGACGAAACCCAGGTTGAAGATCCCCGTCCGCGAGGCCGACAGGTCGTTGTCGCGGATGGCGTCGGCGTCGTGATTGGGGTCGATCAGGTGCGGGGTCAGGAGGATGTCGTGGTCTTCCAGGAGGCGCTCCAGCGGCTCCAGACTTTCGAACAGCGCCGTGTCCGGATCGAGGTACACCACCGCGTCCGCGCCCGAGCCGCAGGCCTGGTGCAAGAAGGGCCCCTTCACCGCCGTGGAGACCTCCACCACGTCGTGCTTGAAGAGCCAGGCCGGGAATTCGGCGATCCCCAGGTCCTCGGCCCAGACCACCCGGTCGAATGGCTCCTCCGCGATGTTGAAGAAAAAGCCATGCGGCGGCCGGTCGGTCATCAGCGCCACCAGCTCCCACTCAGGATGGAAGCGGCGCAGGGTCTGGAAGAGCACGCGGGCCCGGTTCAGGTAGGAGAAGGTGAAGCTGGAATAGCAGAGGACCTTCACCCGCGGCCCTCCAGCAGGTCGACGGTCAGCGCGCTGAACGCCAGGTCGTAGAGCCTGGGCCTGCGGACCGCCCGCGCCAGGTCGGCGATCGCGCCGCTCTCCAGCGCTTCCCCCAGCGCCGCCTCGTCGGCCAGCACGCGCCCGTGCCCCGAGCTTTCCACGAAGGCCGCGACGTTGCCGCTGTCCGGACCTGTGACCACCGCCGCGCCCGCCGCCACCGCCTCGTAGGCGGTAAACGAGAAGGTCTCGCGGCAGAGCGGCCAGATCAGCACCACGTCGGCCGAATGTTCGGCGATGGCGTCCTGCATGGCCCGCGGCCTGTCGCTGGTGACCGTCACCTTGTGGAATTGCAGCGGCAGGCCGCCAGGCGTGCGCCCGCCCAGGTGGATGAACTCGTAGCGAGCGTCGTCGGCGTGCCGGAGCACAAGCTGGCGGAACACCTCCCAGCCCTTGTGGCCCACCGGCATCCCGGCATAGGCGATCCGCAGGGGACGGTCGGCGTCCACGTCCGGCGCGGGGCCCGCGTCGACCAGGGCCGCGTGCGGCAGCACCACCTCGGCGGCGGCCGGGAAGGACCCGCCCTTGCGCCAGAGGTCCAGCGTCGGCTGCGAAGGGCTGGCGACGGTCAGCGACAGGCGCTCGAACAGGCGCTGGTGCTCGGCGATGTGCCGGGCGCGCCAGGGGCCGTAGACGCAGATGCCGCAGGCCGCGCTCTCCGGCGGCGGCGCCGCGCAGTCGGCCACGTCGTTGCGCAGCAGATGGAAGCCCGCGCAGAGGCTCGCGAAGTCGTGCAGCCAGAAATAGCCCGCCGTCAGGCCCGCCGCCGCCAGGATGTCGGCGGTCTCGTCGGCGGCGTGGCCGAGCAGGCTGTGGATGGCGAAGCTGCGGGCGCCCGCCGGCCCCGCGCCCGCGGCCTTTGCCAGCGCCGCCCGCACGGACTTCGGCGCGAAATTACCGGCCACCTCGCCGTTCCAGACCACCCCCAGATGGCCGGGCTCGCCTGACGTCCGCACCACCGGCCACGGCTTGGCGGGGTAGAGGTGCAGGTGGTCTCGGCCCAGCGCCGCCATCCGCTCGCCCTCGCGCTGCAGGCAGAGCTGCACGCCACCCGTGTTGGTCGTGTAGTCGTCGTGGCTGAAGGTGATGTGCAGATCGGCGAGGCCGGTCCGCGAGGTCGCCAGCGCCCGGCCGAGCGCCGCGCCCGTCCCCAGCTTCAGCCTGGCCGAGGCCCTCGCCACGGCCGACACACGGTCGTCCAGCGGGACCAGCCGCTTGATGATGTCATAGCGGAAGCCGAGCTCGTTGGCGCCGATCCGGCCTTCCACGCGGCCAGCCTGGAGGTAGTGCACGAACGGGTTGATCCCCGCCTCGTCGATGTCCGGATAGGTCTCGAGGTACTCCTTCACCGAGAAGCCGGGCGTGGGGTCGCGGCCCTCGCGCCAGCCGGTGCTCAGGAAGTGGTCGAGCGGGTCCGCGCCGGTCGCGATCACGTCGGGGTTGGAGCCGGCGTAGAACACCGCGTCGAACTCGGCGGCAACCAGGGCGCGCTCACGCTGGCGGGCGGCGGCTTCCTCGGCGACCTGGTCGGCCGCTCCGCTCGTGCCGACCAGGGTCTCGAAGCGCCAGCGCGGCTCCTCGCCCTTCCGGACGCTCGCCGTCAGGTAGGACGCGGCCTCACGTGCGGCGACCACCTCGCGGCCCTCGTGGCGGCCGCGGGTCAGATAGTGGTGCAGCGGGTTCCAGCCGGCCTGCGCGACGTCGGGGTTGTCTTTCAGATAATCGCGCGTCGAGAACCAGGGCGCGGGGTCGCGGCCCTCGCGCCAGCCGCTCTCGGCGTAGTGGCGGATCGGATCGACGTCGACCACGGCGAGGTCCGGGTTGGCGGCCCGGTAGAAGGCGCCGTCGACCGCGGTGGAGATGACCCGGTGGACCTCGTCGACCAGGACCGTGACGGCCATTCGGTGTAGCTTCCTCAGCGGCGACTGCGGCTGTGTGCAACAGAAGGCCGGAGCGATCAACCGCGCCCGGCCCTTGCGACCAAAGGCGCGCGACCGTAGAGCCAAGGTCGACCCCGCCCCGCGACCGGACGCGCCATGACGACGACAGAGCCAGCCAACCGCACGGCCTACCTGGTGCTTGGGATGCACCGGTCGGGCACCTCGGCGCTCACCCAGATTCTGGCGCTGGCCGGCGCCAGCCTGCCCGAGAACGTGATGGCCGGCGACGAGCACAACGCCAAGGGCTACTTCGAGCCCTGGAAGATCGCCATCCTCAACGACGAGCGGCTGCGAGCCGGCGGGGCGGCGTGGGACGACATCTTCGCCTTTCCGTTCAAGCCCCTGCCGCGCAAGGAAGAGCGCGTCTGGCTGAACCGCGCCGAGGCTCTGGTCACGGGCGAGTATGGCGAGGCGGCCTTCCCTTTGCTCAAGGACCCCCGCGTCACGGTGCTGATGCCCTTCTGGCGCACGGTGCTGGCGGACCTGGGGATCGGCGCGCGCGCGGCGATCCCGGTGCGCCATCCGCTGGCGGTGGCGGGGTCGCTGGCGCGGCGCAACGACTTCACGCCGCAGAAGTCGGTGCTGCTGTGGAGCGCCTACATGCTGGCGTCCGAGGCCTACACCCGCGATCTGCCCCGCGCCTTCGTGAGCTACGACGGATTGCTGGCCGACTGGCGCGGCGAGGTCGCGCGGATCGAGGCCGCGCATGGCGCGCCCCTGCCGAAGCTGGACGACGCGGCCGCCAAGGCGATCGGCGCGTTCCTGTCGCCGGAACTGAACCACAATGCGACGCAGGGCGACCTTGCGGCCCTGGGCTGGGCCGGCGAGATCGCCCAGGCGGTGTTCGACTGGTTCGACGCCGCCAGCCGGGGCTCCGCCCCCGACGCCGGCGCGCTGGACGCGGCGGCGGCCGAACTGGCCCGGCGGGCCCTTGACGTGGGCGTGCTGGTCTCGCCGGTCGCCCGCGACCTGGACGCCGCCCGCGCCGAACTGCTGGACCTGCGCCAGCGGATGGAATTCCAGGACCGCCACGTCCGGCGGCTGGAGGCCGAGATCGAACAGCTGCGCCGCGAATGCGCCGAGGCCTCGCGGAGCCTCGATTCGATCCTGGCCGCCGGCTGACGCGCTCCGTGCAAGACCCCATCGATCCTGTATCCCTGGTCGAGCGCCGCCGCGCCGCCCAGGCCGAGCGCCTGAAGACCGCCGGCGAGCGCTGGCGCGGGTTCCAGGCCGCCAGCCGCAAGCGTTACGCCGCCCGGATCGGCAAGCGCCCGCCCCTGGCCCTGCGGCGGATTCTGGCGCGGGCCAAGCAGCCCGGCCGCATGCTGCTGCTTTCGACCTCGGGGGTCTGGGACGCCGGGCTGGACGAAAGCCTGGGCTCCCTGGCCGGGCCGGCCGCCAGCCTTCGCGACTATGTCGCCGCCGGGCCCGATCCGGCGGTGCAGCCCCGCGCCCTCTTCGACCAGCGCTGGTATCTTGAACACGCCGCGGGCCTGGCCGGCAGCCAGTGGGCGCCGCTGGCGCACTATCTGGTGGTCGGAGACGGCCACAACCTCAGCCCCCACCCGCTGCTCGACGCGCCGGCCTACCGGGCCAGGCACGGCGCCAAGATGGCCACCGGACGGCTGACCGCGCTGGAGCACTTCCTGTTCGAGGGCGCCGCCGAAGGGGCGGCCCCGCACCCGCTGTTCGACACGGCCTTCTATGTCGGCCAGTCGGACGCGGTGGCGCGCTCGGGCGAGAACCCGCTTGTCCACTATCTGCGCTCAGGCTGGCGCGAGGGCCTCGATCCGCACCCGCTGTTCGCCGGCGCCTGGTACCTGGAGCAGAACCCCGACGCGGCCGAGGCCGGGGTCGCGCCGCTGCTGCACTATGTCCTGGCCGGCGGGGCGGAGGGCCGCAGTCCCCACCCGCTGTTCGACACCGCCCATTACGTGAAGCAGGTGCGCGGGCGCCTGCGCGGCGGCGATCCGCTGAGCGACTTCCTGACGGCCGGCGCGCGCGAGCTGAAAAGCCCCAATGCGCACTTCAAGCCGGCCTACTACCTGGAGCAGACCAGGGACGCGGCGGCCCGCGCAAACCCCCTGCTGCACTACCTGACCACGGGCGCTTTCGCGGGCGCCTGGCCCGCGCCGGACTTCGACGAGCCGGGCTATTTCACGGCCCACCCGGACGCCGCCGACTCGCCCTTCAGCGCGCTCGAGCACTGGGTCCGCAACCGCACCGCGCGGGGCGCCGGCGCGGCCCCGGTCGGGCGCACCCTCTCCGCCGAGACACTGTTCGCGGACCTGCGCGAGGCGACCGCGCCCGACCCCGCCGCCTACCGCCTGCCCGCCTACCAGGCGCTGCGCGAGACCCTGGGGCGGCGGTCGGGCGACGCCACGCCGGTGCGGGTGATCGCGCTGCGCAAGACGGCCTGCCCCGACTGGCTGGCGGTGGCCCGCGGCCTGCCGAGTTTCCGCGGGCACCTGCAGCCCCGGTTGCCCGCCGCGGGCTTCGCCGATCCGGCTGATCCGGCGGCCTTCATCGCCGACGTCCTGCTGGCCGAACGCTATGGCCTGGCCGGGTTCTGCCACGAGGTCGCGGGCGCCGAGGCGCTGGGTCCGATCCTCGCCCAGGCCTTCCCCTTCTGCCTCGCCTGGACCGGCCCTGATGATCCGGCCATGGCGCTGAAGGCCCTGGCCCCGGCCCTGAAAGCCCGCCACGCCATCCGCCTCGATGGACGCCCCGTGCTGGCGCTGCCGGCCGGCGCCGACGCCGGCGCCTGGCGCGAGGCCGCCGGGAGCCAGGACCTGTTCCTGATCGACCGCGGCGGCGGTGGCGCGGGCTTCGACGGGCGGCTGGCCGAGCCCGACCCCCGCGCGCCGGAGGGACCACCTGGGCCGGTGATCAATCCGGACTTTCGCGGCCTGGTGCACGACTACGCCGCCGTCGCCCGCGAGCGGCTGGCCGGGGCGGCGGAACAGATTCCCCTGGTGGTCGCGGCCCGCGACACCACGCCCCGCTCGCAGGACGCGCCCGTGGTCTGGCAAGGCGCCAGCCCCGGCGCCTTCCAGGCCTGGCTGGAAGGCGCCTGCGACCAGGCGCGCGACGGCCTTGGCCTGGTCTTCGTCGAGGCCTGGAACGACTGGGAGCGCGGCTGCGCCATCGCGCCGGACCTGAAGTTCGGCCACGGCTGGCTGGAGGCCATCGCCAACGCCGCCGACGCCGATCTCCTGGACACTTGATGGATCGTGGGCTGGCCATCGTCGGCTACCCGTTCCTGCCGATCGGCATGGGCGAGCACGCCCGCTCGACCTTCCGCGCCTTCCAGGCGGCCGGCGTGACGCCCAGGCTGGTCGACGTGGCCGACCACCGGGCCCCGCCCGATCCCGACATCGACCGCGACTTCAGCCCGTTCATCGCCGAGGGCCTGGGGGCGGTGAACCTGTTCTGCGTCAACGGCGACGAGGCCGCCCGGGTCATCGAGACAGCGGGCCGCAAGGCCTTCGACGGCGCCTACAACATCATCTATCCGGCCTGGGAGCTCGCCCGCTATCCGGCCCCCTGGGCCAAGGTGCTGCAGCGCTTCGACGAAGTCTGGGCGCCGTCCAGGTTCATCCAGGACGCCATCGCGGGCGCGGTGACCCGGCCGGTGATCCACATGCCGCTGGCCGTCGACCTGAAGCTGTCGGCCTTCCTGGGGCGACGGCATTTCGGCATTCCGGAAGACGACTTCACCGTGCTGTTTTTCTTCGACGTCGCCTCCTTCGCCGACCGCAAGAATCCCGCGGCCGTCCTGCGGGCCTTCGAACTGCTGGCGGCCCGGCGGCCCGAGGCGCGCATCCACTGCGTGATCAAGTCGCGCGGCGGCGGCGAGGCCGATCCCGGCCAGATCGCGCTGGACGCCCGCCTGGCCGCGCTGGGCAGCCGCGCCCAGGCGATCTGGGGCGATCTTTCGGACAACGAGATCAAGAACCTGGTCCGCGTCTGTGACGTCTTCGTCTCGCTGCACCGGTCGGAAGGCTTCGGCCGCGGGATGGCCGAGGCCATGGCCATGGGCCGCCCCGCCATCGCCACCGGCTACTCCGGCAACCTCGACTTCATGGCGCCAGGGACAAGCCTCCTGGTGGACTACGCGCTGGTCCCCGTGCTGCCCGGCGCCTATCCGCACGGCGAGGGCCAGGTCTGGGCCGAGGCTTCCTCCGAACACGCCTCCCACCTGATCGAACAGCTGCTGGATGACCCCGCCGGCGCACGCGCCATGGGCGCGCGAGGCAAGGCGCACATCCGGACCCACTTCTCCACCGAGGCCGTCGGGCGCCGATACGTCGCGCGGTTGAAGGAGATCGGGCGCTAGGCTCCGCGGCGACCCGGCGGATCCAGCGCCACGTAGAGCGCGCCGGTCATGGCGGCCAGGTCCATGAGGTAGAGGTAGCGGTAGTCGCAGGCCACCGAGATCAGGGCGAAGCTGGCCACGAAGGCGAACGCGCCGCCGAGCAGCCCGATGATCGCCCAGTCGGCCGGATCCCGCCGTCGCAGCAGGAGGGCGATCGCCGCGGCCGCCACCAGCATCCAGGTCAGGTGCGAGAAGACCGGCGTCCCGTAGAAGCGGGCGGCATAGCGGGCCAGCGCCTGGTCCTGCACGTCGACCCCCGTGACGAGATCGAGGTCGGCCAGCATGTCGGCCGGCCCCGCCACGCCCACCTGCACCGGCAGGCAGAGCTCCAGCCGGGGCGTCAGCACCACCCATCTGAACACGTCGGCCCTGTGCAACAGGTAGGCCGGCGCATTGTGCAGGACGATGTCGCGCCACTGGGCGTTCATCGCCGCGTCCGGGGTCTGCCAGAGCGCCTTGCGATAGGCCTCGTCCGTATCCAGCGTATCGACGCGGGCCTGCGAATAGTGGGTCGTGGCGCCGGCCTCCAGCAGGGCGCCCCTGGCCGGGTCGGCGCGCTTGATGATGTCGTAGGTCAGCGCCGGGTGGTGCGCCTTGGCGCCCACGATGTCGTAGTGCTCGAGGATCAGGATCGGCGCGTTCAGCCTGAGCTTGGCGACACGCTCCGGCATCTCGGAGAGATGGCCGACCACCAGCGCCAGGGCCCCGGCCACGGCCAGCGCTCCGAAGCCCCAGGCCAGACTCGCGCGCCGTCCGCCGCCCCGCGCCGTCCAGGCCAGCGCGACGGCGCCGGCGACCAGCAGGATCAGGCCGTTCTGGCGGACCAGCGAGGCCAGCGCCAGGCAGACCAGCGCCCCGGCCAACGGCAGCCAGGGACGCTCGCTCCACCGCCGGGCCGCGTGCGCCAGCATGACGAAGGCCGCGACGCTGAGGTTGGCGAACAGCACGTCGCGCCAGACGATGCCCTGGTAGATCAGTAGTTGCGGCGTCAGCAGCAGCAGCCCGCCCAGCACCACCGCGGCCCAGGACGCCCGGGGCCGCAACCGGCTCAGCGACATCAGGCTGACGAACAGCATCGCCGCCGAGGCGGTGACATAGAGGCCCGTGCCCGACACCATCGCGTCGAAGGGCCGCAGGATCCAGGACGACACCGCCGGCGCCCAGGTCTGGCGCACGCCCGTGCGGGCCTCCACCAGGGTGAGGACCGAATCGAAGGAGAGATGGCCGGGCAGATTGGCCGCCAGCACCAGCAGCAGGCCGGCCCCGATCACCAGCCGATAGGCGACAACGGCGATGTTGGAGCGGGTGGTGCCGGTCGCCTGATCCAATGCCCGCCCTCGTTGCGCCGCTCGGACGCTAGGTAAAAGCCTGCCGGCGGCTTGGAAAGCGGCAAAAACCGTGTCGCTCCGCGCGGCCGGTTGCTTATGGTGCGCCGGCCCGGCTGGCGGGCGAGGCGAGGGGTCACTTTGAGCGCATGCGTCGTCTGCGGCGGGGCCACACGGAGCTACCGGCATGCGTGGCTCCAGCGCTGCTCAAGCTGCGGGATCTTGCGGGGAGACTTCCCCATCGCGATCCCGGCCGAGGCGAGCGACGCCCTGCTGGACGAGGCCTTGCGCGAGGTGGGGCTGGGCGCGCTGCGGGCGCGCAACAACGGCCGGCTGCTGCGCGCGCTGGGCGGCCTCTCGCCCGCGGGCGCGCGCCTGCTGGACGTGGGCTGCGGGCCGGGGTTCCTGCTCAGCCTGGCGCGCGACCACGGGTTTGAGCCGGAAGGGATCGAGCCGGACGCCAATGTCGTCGAGGCCGCCCGCTCGATGGGCGCCGAGGTCCGCCATGGCTTCTTCCCCGCCGCGCTCGCGGCCGACGATCAGTACGACGTCATCGTGTTCAACGACGTGCTGGAACATATTCCCGACCTGGCCGGGGCGCTGGAGGCGAGCCGGCGCCACCTGAAGCCCGGCGGCGTGCTGTGCCTGAACTGCCCGAGCCGACGGGGTCTGTTCTTCCGGACGGCCGCGCTGCTGGACCGGCTGGGCCTGCATGGGCCCTACGACCGACTGTGGCAGCGCGACCTGCCGTCGCCGCACGTCTGGTACTTCACACCGGAGAACCTTCGCCAGGCGGCCACGCGCGCGGGCTTCCAGCCGCTCGACGAGGTGCGCCTGGAGACCGTGGAGATCGCCGGCCTCTGGGAACGCATCCGCTATGTGCGAAACCAGTCGCTGCTGAGCTCGATCGCCGCCTACGCCTTCTCGGTGGCCGCCTTGCCGCTGGCCCGCGCCCTGCCCAGCGACGCCGTCGCGGGCTTCTTCCGCAGGCCTTAAGGCAGTCGCCGGCGCCAGGGCCGTGGCGGATCGATCGCCGCGTAGAGCAGGCCGGCCAGGGCCGCCAGGTCCGCGAAGTAGAGGTAGCGGTAGTCGCAGGCCAGGGTGATCACGAAGAAGCTGGCGGTGAATCCCAGGCCGGCCAGCTGCAGGGCGGCCATGGCGATGTCGGCGGGCTGGCGGCGCCACAGGAACAGCCCCGCCAGCACCAGCGACACCGCCGAATAGGCCACGTGCGACAGCACCGGGGTGTCGAAGAACCAGGTCGCATAGTTGTTCAGTTCGACGTCGGACTGAACAAACCGGGGCTGCATGCCCGCCTTCACCGCCCAGGCGTCCACGCCGACATAGACCGGCAGGCACCAGTCGATCACCGGCGAGGCGAACAGCCAGCGGAAGTCCTCCCAGCGGACCCGCAGGTAGAGGCCTGTATGCCGTGTCACCAGGTCGACCCACTGCCGGCCGGCGACCCCCGGCGGAAAGGACCACAGGGCCCGGCCGAGAACCTCGTCGCGGTCGTAGAAGTCCACCCGCCGGCCCGAGTAGTTGAGCTTCGCGCGCTCGGCGATCACCTTCGTCGCGGCTGGGTTGGCCGCGGCCATGACGCCCAGGTGGTAGCCGGGATCGAGGCTCACCGCGGCCAGCAGGTCATAGTTCTGGATGATCTGGACGCCGATCGAAGTCGGGTTGGCGACCTCGGGCGCGCCCTTGGCCGGCGTGACCAGCGCCATCTGGACCTGGGCCATGGCCATGACGGCGACAAAGGCGCCGAGTCCCCAGGCCAAGCCGCGGCGCCAACGGCCGCTGCTGGCGATCCAGCCCAGCGCCATGGACGCCGGGACCGCGACGACCGCCCCGTTCTGGCGGACCTGGCAGCCGGCGGCCAGCAGCATCAGGGCGCCAGCCAGCCACAGCCAGCGCCGCCGGCGGTCGGTCCAGACATGGGCCGCCTGGGCGATGCAGACCAGGCCCGCCACGGAGCAGTTGGCGAACATCACGTCTTTCCAGACGATCGCCTGGTAGATCATCACCTGCGGCGTCGCCATCACGAGAATGGCGACAGGGACAGCCAGCCAGCTCGTCCGCGGCCGCAGGTCCGCGAGCGCCGCGAGGCTCGCGAAGAACAACAGGCCGCTGGCCACCACATAGAGCGAGCTGCCGGGGATGAAGCGGTCGAAGAACCCCAGGATCCAGGCGTACATCGCCGGCGCCCAGGTCTCGCGGACGTGGTCGTGGCCTTCCTTGAGCTGCGAGATCGAGTCGAGCGACATGTGGCCCGGCAGGTTGGCCCCGAGCATCGCCAGGAAGCCCACGGCGAGCACCAGCCTGAGCGCCTTGCGCGCGGCGGAAGCGGGATTCGAGCCTGTCATCCGCTGGTCTGGTACGGTGCCCGCCACATGATGAGAAGCGCTAAAACACGTCGGGTGGGGCGGTGGGGACAATCGTGGTGAGCCGCCGCCAATGACCATCGTGCATGTGTTCGCCCACTTCGACGACGAGTTCTGCGCCTGGCCTCTCATCCGGCAGGCGATCGCCGAGGGGCGCGAGCAGCGGTTCGTCCACGTCGTCGACTATCGGACACCTGGGCTCTCGGCCCGTCGGCGCGGCGAGACGCTGCGCTTTCTGCGCGCCCATGGGTTCGGGCCGGAGAGCGAGATTCACCTGGGCGCGGGAACCGGTTGGCTGGACGGCCACCTCCACCGCCATGCCGGCCCGGCCTATGAGGCCCTGAAGGCCGCCATCCCCGGCCCCGTCGAGCGCATCGTCTGTCCGGCCTGGGAAGGCGGCCATCCGGACCACGACGTCTGCGCGGCCCTGGCGGTGAAGCTTGCCGCCGAGCGCGGCGGCGGGCCGGTCGAGCAGGTCGCCCTCTACCAGGGCAAGGACATGCCCTGGATCCTCTACCGGGCGGCCACGCCCCTGCCGGAAAATGGGCCGGCCACGGCGATCCGCCTCGGGGCGGCCGAGTGGGCCCACTGGCTGGCCCAGGCGCGCCACTTCCCGTCGCAGCTCGGCGTCCTGGCCGTACTCGTCCCGGCGATGGTAGCGAGCTGCGTCCCGCGAGGCGATTTCCGCTACCAGCGGCTCGATCCGAAGCGCATCGGCGAGCGGCCGCATGAAGGGCCGCTGCACTACGAGCGCCTGTTCAAGGCCCCCTACCGGGACGTCCGCGCCGGGGTGGATAGCCTGACCCTCGACGGCAAGGCGCCCTGGACGCCTGTCGATTCAGCTAGCCGGCGCGCTGGCCCTGCATGATCACGAAGAAGCCCGCCAGCATCAGGGCGTAGCCGAGCGCGAACCGCCAATCGAGCGCCTCCTTGAACACCAGCCAGGCCATCAGCGGCACCAGGCCCGAACCCACCGTGGCGAAGGTGTAGGCCAGCGACAGCGGCACCCGGGTCAGGATGTAGAACCAGAAGAGCGCGGTCAGGCCGTACCAGGCGAAGGCCAGCAGCAGCGGCACGTTGGTGACCAGCTTGACCAGCAGCGGCCCCTGCAGCCGAGCCTGGTTCACCGCGGCGAACTTGAAGAGGGTCTGGCCGATCGGCAGCGCCAGCGAGAAACCCGCGCAGAGCAGGACGTCCTTGGCGTTCATCGGCTTTCATCCCCGGCGTCCATCCTGGCGATGGTGCGCAGGTAGGGGTGTATCGGGCGGCTGGGCACGTTCAGCACGTCGAAGTTCAGGGCCTGCAACAGCAGCTGGACGCCGAGGATCACCGGCAGGGCCGCGGCCATGACCACCCCGGCCGACGCCGCCTGGCCGTGCGAGCGGACCGTCAGGTAATGCACCGCGTAGCCCACCCCGAACAGCACCGAGAACAGGCCGAAGACGAGTTCGAGGCTGGCCGCGTGGAAATCCCGCACGAAATACTGCCCCAGGACCCGCTGGAGGAAATTCCTGGCATGCTTGAAGGCGAACGGCCCGACGATGGCGCCGATGCGGATGTTGGAGACCTCGTCGGCGTAGCGGGCCGGCATCGGCACGTCGCGGACCACGGCCCTGAGCGTGCCCAGGTGGTAGAGCAGGTCGGTCTCGAAGAAGAACCGCCGCGAGATCCGCTTCTCCATGACCATGCTGGCCACCTGGCCCTCGATGGCTGTGAAGCCGTTGGTGGGGTCGAAGATGTTCCAGTAGCCGGTGGAGAGCTTGGCCGCGAAGCTGAGCGAGGCGTTCCCGAACACCCGCACCCCCGGCATGCTCGCCAGGTGGCTGACGGAGGTGAACCGATTGCCCTTGGCGTAGTCGGCCTCGCCCAGGAGGATGGGCGCCACCAGGTGGCTGACGTAGCGCAGGTCCATCTGGTCGTCGCCGTCGACCTTGACCAGGACCTGGCCGCCGCGGGCGAAGGCCTCGCGATATCCGGCCAGGGTCGCCCCGCCGACCCCCTGGTTCTTGGCCAGCCGCACCACGACCACCCGCGGATCCTTGCTGTTGGCCTCGATATAATCGCCCGAGCCTTCCGGGCAGGCGTCGTCCACGCAGACGATGCCCTCGATCCAGGCCGGCGCCCTGGCGATCACGTCCAGCACCTTGGCCTTGACCTTGAAGCAGGGCACCACCAGCCAGACGCCGGAGCCCTCCAGGCGGGGCTCCATTCCGCGGAGCACCTTGCGCCGCTCTTCGAGGGGGCTGTGCGCGCGCCGGGCGATCTTGTCGATGGACGTCATGCGGCTTCCGCGAACCCCTTGGATGTTCGGCTAACACGGAAGGCCCGGCGGTTGCAAAGCGGGCCGGGCGCGACTAACCCGCACGCCATGATTGGACAGCGGGTGCGGGCGCGGGCGCCTCTGAGGCTGGGCTTCGGCGGCGGGGGGACGGACGTGTCCCCCTATTGCGACACCCATGGCGGCGCGGTGCTGAACGCCACCATCGACCTGTTCGCCCACGCCACGGTCGAGACACGAATGGACGGCCGGGTGGCCCTCCACGCCGCCGACCGCGACATCGCCTGGGACGGTCCGGCCGCCCTGCCGCTGGCCGCGCCGCCCGAGTTGCGCCTGCTGGCCGGCGTCTATGCGCGCTGCATGGCCGAGTTCGCCGGCGGCCGGCCGCTCGCGCTCACGCTGACCTCCTACGCCGACTGTCCGCCGGGATCGGGCCTGGGTTCCTCGTCCGGGCTGGTTGTGGCCATGGTCGAGGCGATGCGGCGCCTCCTGGGTGTCGAGATGACCCCCGACGCGCTCGCCCGCCTGGCCTATTCCATCGAGCGCGAGGACCTGGGCCTGGCGGGCGGGCGGCAGGACCAGTGGACCGCCGCCTTCGGGGGCCTCAACCTGATGCGCTTCGAGACCGACGGCCAGGTGGGCGTCGAGCGCGTGCCGGCGAGGCCCGAGGTTCTGCGCGAACTGGAATCCTCCCTGGTCCTCTACTTCACCGGGGTGAGCCGCGAATCGGCGGCGATCATCGACGCCCAGACCGCCAACATGCGTTCGGGTTCGGCGCGGTCGCTGGAGGGGCTGCACGCGCTGAAGGCCGGCGCCTTCGACATGCGCGACGCGCTGCTGGCCGGCGACCTCGGCCGGCTGGGGGCGCTGCTCGACGCCGGCTGGATCTCCAAGAAGCTGACCGCCGACAACATCTCCTCGGGCGCCATCGACGCGGTCCACGCCGCGGCCAAGGCGTTCGGCGTGCTGGGCGGCAAGGTTTCGGGCGCGGGCGGCGGCGGCTTCATGATGTTCGTCGTCGAGCCCACCCGGCGCGAGGGGCTGAAGCGGCTCTTGACCGGCTTCGGCGGAACGGCGCAGGGCTGCCGGCTGGAAGAACGTGGCGCGGAATCCTGGACCGTGCAGGGGACCAAGGCTTGAAAGAGCTCTCGAAATCCATCGTCCGGCGGATGGCCGAACCCAACTTCGCCCGACGCTGGTTCGTGGGCGCGGGCCTCGACATCGGCGGCAAGCCGGACCCGCTGGCGCTCTACGCCGGGTTCTTCCCGCTGATGACCGGCTGCCGGACCTGGGACTGGGAGGACGGCGACGCCCAGGACCTGGCGGGCGTCCCCGAAGCCAGCCTGGACTTCGTGCACTCCAGCCACTGCCTCGAACACCTGCGCGATCCCAGGGTCGGCCTGGCCGCCTGGTTCCGGGCGCTCAAGCCCGGCGGCTTCCTGGTGATCACCGTGCCCGACGAGGACCTCTACGAACAGGGCGGCTTCCCCAGCGACTTCAACCGCGACCACAAGTGGACCTTCACGATCCTCAAGGCCCGCTCCTGGAGCGCGCAGTCGATCAATGTGGTGGAGCTGCTGTCGGGTCTCGGCCCCGCCGCCGACATCGAGAAGCTGGCGCTCTTGAATTCCACGTACCGCTACGACCTGCCGCGCTTCGACCAAACGCTGGCGCCGATCGGCGAAAGCGGCATCGAGTTCGTCGTCCGCAAGCGTCCAGAGCCCGAGGTCGCCGCCGGCGGCCTTGTCCGCCAGACCGCCCAGCCCGCGCCCGCCGATCGCCGCCACTTCAACCAGTACAGGGCCGACCACGCCCGCATGAAGGCCGACGCCGGCGAGCATCCGCCCTTCGAGGACGACGGCGAACTCTGAAGGGAGCGACCGTCAGAGTTCTCGTAGGAACGCCAGCAGCGCCTGGTTCACCTCGGCCGGCCGCTCCTGCTGGATCCAGTGTCCGGCGCCCGGCACGATGGTCTCGACGCGCAGGTCGTCGCAGAGCCCGCGCTGGGCCCGCAGGCCGTTCGGCGACATGAACAGCAGGATCTCGCGGTCGCCGCAGAGGAAGCCGCTGGGCTGGGCGATGTGCTGGTCTCCGTAGGCGCGGGCCTCCTGCGCGTTGCGCGCGACGTTGCGGTACCAGCTGACCGCGCCGAAGAAGCCGCTCGCCCGGTACTGCCCGGCATACTGGTCGAGTTCGTCGTCCGTCATGAACGACAGCGGGCCTGAGGGCGGGTCGATCAGGCCGGGGAGCAGGATATCATCCGCCGGGCGCGGTTTCATCCATTCGTGCAAGGGGGCGTCGCCCGACAGCGCGAAGAAGATCTTCTTGAGCGCGGCCCTGGGGTCGGCCTCCAGTTCGGCCTCCGCGGGACCGACCGCCTGGAAGTAGCGGACGTAGTAGAAGCGGTCCTTGAAGACCTGGTCGAAGCTTATGTCCCGTCCGGCCGGCGGGGCGGGCGCGTGCGGGACGCTGAGGCTGAAGACGCCGCGCACCGCCTCCGGAAACCGCAGCGCGCAGCGCCAGGCCACGGGCGAGCCCCAGTCATGGCCGACCGCCACCCAGCGCTCGGCGCCCAGCGCCCGGGCCACCGCCGCCATGTCGTCGGCCAGCGCGTCGGTGTGGTAGGCGTCGACGGCGCCCGGCTGCGAGGAGGCTCCATAGCCGCGCATGTCGGGGACCGCGACCGTGAAGCCCGCCTCGACCAGGGGCTGGACCTGGTGGCGCCAGGAGAAGCCCAGTTCCGGCCAGCCATGCATCAGGATCACCAGCGGCCCATCGCCCGAGACCTGGACGGATATCCGCACGCCGGGCGCGGTGTCGATAAGCCGGGTGGACCCCTGCATCAGTCTGCCTCTCCCGGCGTTGTCGTTCAGGTTCACAGGATCGCGGCGTAGGTCGCCCTGAAATCCGGCGGCATTTCGTCAACGTAGGCCCGCGAGCCCATCGCCACCCGCTGAAGGTTCCGCCTGACGCCCGCCCGGATCGCCGGCCGGCCGTGCTGGAATCGCATGTTGTCCCAGAGCACGAAGTCGCCGGCCTTCCACGGATGCGCATAGCGGAACCGGGGATCGTAGAGATAGCCGAAGACAGTCTCGATCAGGTCCTCGCTCTCGTCCGGCGCGAGGCCGACGATGCGCTCGGTCTGGCCGGCGTTCAGGAACAGGATGTCGCCGCCGGTCTGCGGATGCGTGAAGAGGACGGGGTGGGTCGCGCCCGGCCAGTCATCCGGGACGTCGCCCGATCCACGCTTCCGCGCCGAGGAATTGGCGACCGTCGGCCAAAGATGCAGCGCCGACAGGCCGTTCAGGCGCCGCCTCAGGGGCGCCGGCAGCCGGTCGAGGACGGCCATGGTCTCGACGAACCAGGTCTCGGACTGTCCGTCATCGACATCCAGGGCGTGCAGCGAAATGGCTTCCAGCGGCTCGGCGGCGCAGGCGAGGTCGCTGTGGAAGGCCAGCTCCTTATGGCCCAGCGAGCCCACCTTGGGATCCGGCGAGACGATCGACGGAGACTTTTCCGCGATCACCCGGCCGAACCAGGCGCCGATCTCCAGCTGGGCCGGGTAGCTGAGGCTCTGGCCTTCGAAGACCAGCAACCCACGGTCCCGATAGATCGAACGCAGCTCGGAAAGCTGTTCCGGGGCCAGCCTGGCCGAGAGATCGAGGTCGATCGCCGCGCCGAACGGTTCGATGGCCTTCCACGAGATCCTGGACATCCGCTTCCCCTGCCGGGCCGGCTTGAGCGACCCTGGGCATGGGATTGCACCATGCCGGCCCCGGCGTAGCAAGCGGCGCGGAAGGGCGGCGTCCTTGCCCGTCCAGGCCCCAACTGTTAGGAGCGCGCTTCGCCGGGAGAGCCATGGAAACCGCGACCCACATGCTGCGCACCGGACGGCGGGGCACGCTGTTCGAGTACCAGATGGCGCTGCGCGACCTGCGCGCCTCGGTGGGCCGGATGGACCTGGCGTGGTCGCTGGCCTGGCACGACGTCAGCTCGCGCTATCGCGGCTCGATCCTCGGCCCCTTCTGGATCACCCTGTCCATGGGCCTGATGGTGATGGGGATCGGCGTGGTCTACGCTAACTTGTTCGGCATCGCCCTGCAGGATTTCCTGCCGCTGGTGGCGCTGGGCATCGTCTTCTTCGGTACCATCTCCGGGACGATCACCGAGGGCTGCGACACCTTCGTGCAGGCCGCCGGCATGCTGTCGCAGACCAGTCTGCCGATGTTCACCTTCGTATGGCGGACCATGTTCCGCAACGTGATCAACCTCGGCCACCACTTGGTGATCGTGATCGCCGTGCTGATCTATTACGGCTTCTGGCGGCACGCCAACGCGCCCGTGGCGGCGCTTGGCCTGGTCTTCCTGGTGCTCAACGCCGGCTGGATCAGCATGCTGGCGGGCCTGGCCTCGGCCCGGTTCCGCGACATCCCCCAGATCGTCACCTCGGTGATGCAGTTCGCGATCTTCGTGACCCCGGTGTTCTGGCCCGTCGAGCGCCTGGGCAGCCACAAATGGGTGCTCGACTTCAACCCGTTCTACCACATGCTGCAGGCCGTCCGCGCTCCGCTGATGGGCGGCCAGGTGGCGGCGCACACCTACCTCTTCCTGGCCGGCATGGCCGTGGTCGGCTGGGCGGTCACCTTCTCGATCTTCGCCACCATCCGCCGCCGGATCGTGCACTACCTATGAAGGCGCCCCCGGTCTCGATCTCCTGCCAGGGGCTGACCCTGCGCTTCCCGGTCTACGGGGTGGACGCCAAGTCGCTGAAGAAGCACCTGGCGAAGATCACCGTCGGCGGCAAGCTCGGCCGCAGCCACGGCTCCACGGAAGTCACGGCGCTCTCCAACCTCAACATGGAGCTGAAGGCCGGCGACCGGCTGGGCCTGGTGGGCCACAACGGATCCGGCAAGACCACCCTCCTGCGCGCGCTGTCCGGCGCCTACGAGCCCGACGAGGGCGCCATCGAGGTCAAGGGCCGGATCGCGCCCCTGCTGGACCTCAACCTCGGCATCGACCCCTCGGCAACCGGCTACGAGAACATTCGCCTGCGCGGCCGGATCGCCGGGCTCAGCGCCAAGGAAGTCGACGCGCGGATGGACGAGATCGCCGCCTTCACGGGGCTCGGGCCCTTCCTGGCCATGCCGGTGAAGACCTATTCGGCCGGCATGCAGGCCAGGCTGGCCTTCGCCGCGGCCACCAGCGTCGAGGCTGACGTGCTCTTGATGGACGAGTGGATCGCGGTCGGCGACGCGGAGTTCCAGCAGTTGGCCCACAAGCGCCTGCTCAAGCTGGTGGAGCGGGCCGGCATCCTGGTGCTGGCCAGCCACGACCTCGACCTCCTGCGCCTCTACTGCAACAAGGTCATGCGCATGGAAGGCGGCGTCGCCTCTCCGGTCACCGACATCCGCAAGCTCGACGAGCTGATGGCCGCCTGACGGCCCTCGCGTTGCTCCCCAAAGCCAACCCCTGATAGACCGCTCGCTTGGACGTCATCTTCACCATCGTCTCCCGCAACTACGCGGCCCAGGCCGCGACGCTGATGGAGAGCCTGGCCGTCGCCGAGCCCGGCGCGCGGCGCGTGGTGATCGCCACCGACGGTCCGATCCCGGCGCTGGCCGCGAGGGCCGAGGTGATCGACGCCGCGACTCTCGATGTCCCCTATGCGGCGATGAGCGTCTATTACGACGCGCTGGAGCTCAACACCGCGGTCAAGCCCTACGCCTTCGGCAAATTCCTGGCCGAGCCGGGCGTGGGTTCCGTGGCCTACCTGGACCCGGACATCTACGTCTTCCGGCCACTGGACGCCGTGCGCCAAGGACTGGCCGAGGCGCAGATCGCGCTCACGCCGCATACTACCCGCCCGCTGCTGGGCGAGGCCATGCCCAACGACCAGGCCCTGCTGCGCGCCGGGTCCTACAACCTGGGTTTCGTCGCCGCCCGCGCCGAGCCCAGGACCCGCGAACTGATGGCCTGGTGGGCTGACCGCTGCCGCTACGACTGCCGGGTGGACCTCGCCAACGGCCTGTTCACCGACCAGAAGTGGATGGACCTAGCGCCCGGCTTCGTCGATTCCGCGGCGATCCTGCGCACCCCCACCCTCAACCTCGCCTACTGGAACCTCGAGGGACGCACCCTGGAGAAGGCCGCCGACGGCTGGCGGATTGACGGCGAGCCGCTGGGCTTCTTCCACTTCTCGGGCTTCGACCCGTCGCGGCCCGAGGTGCTCTCCAAGCACCAGGACCGGGTCCGCGTGACGCCGGGCTCGCCGCTGGCGGCGCTGCTGGCCGACTACGCCCAGGCGATGCTGCGCAACGGCCATGCGGTGAGCCGCGCCGTCCCCTACGCGCACGCCGACCTGCCTTCGGGCCGCACGATCACCGGAGCCATGCGCCGCCGCGCGCTGCGCGCGGCCCGCGACGGCGAGGACTTCAGCGCGGGCGTGACGCCGGCCCTGGAAGCCTGGCTGGACGCCCCGGACCCGCAAGGCGCGGCGCCCGGCCTGCCCGACGTCACCCGCCTGATGGACCAGGTCTGGCGCGACACGCCGGGCGGGTTCGACCTGCTGACCGAGGCCGGACGACTGGGGTACCACCAGTTCTTCGCCGAGCACGCCCATGCCCTGGGCGCCGACGCCATCGCCGCCACCGCCGCCCAGGCCCTGCTGGACGCCTGGCGGAGCGGCGAGCGCGAGCCTGACCCTTCGGTCTGGGGCGAGGCGGCGTGGCGCGGCCCCGCCTCGGAGGCCCTGGCCTGGCTGCGCGAGCCCGCCGCAGGTGGGCCGCCGCGCGCGGCCAAGGCCCTGCTCGCCGCGCGCGGCGACCTTCGCGCCAAGTTCCGGGGCGACGAGGCCGGCCTGATCGCCTGGTGCCTGGGCGCCGAGGCGGCCGCGGGGCGATTCGCGCCGGACCTGCTGCCGGCCGCGCTGATCGCCGACCTCGCCCGCGACCCGACGCCGCTGCTCAGCGCCGCCCGGCTGGCCGAGCCCGGCGCGGGCGCGCTCAGGCGCAGGCTTTCGGCGGGTTTCGGCGTCGCGGCCCGGGCCGGCTGGCCGGCCGAGCTGACGGAGGCCCTGCGCGCGCCCTTCCTGGAGCCCGCGCCGGCCCAGCCCGCGCCCTTCATCCGCCTCTTCCTGGAAATCTGGGAAGCCCGCGTCGACCTGCAGCGCGCCTTCCCGTTGCGCGCCACGCTGGAGCGGTTCCGTTTCCTGCGCTGGCTGGTGGGCGGGGGCCTGGCCGAATACGGCGTGGAGTTCGACGCCTTGCCGGCCCGCGTGCGCAACCATCCGCAACTGCGGCTGGCCCGCCTGACCGTCCGGCGCCGGCAGACCACCGCCCGGGCGCAGGCCGAGCGCCGTGTCGCCGAACTCTGGGTGGTGGAAGGCGGTGAGATGGCCCGGGAGGCCGCCTCCGACCGTCTGGTCTACGACGCCCGCGCCGGACATTTCCTGGGCCCGGCCGGACCGGTCAACGCACCGGCCCAGGTGGAACTGGTCCGCTTCCTTAGCCACCCGGACCTGGTTCCGGCCGACGCGGTCGCGCTCCATGCCCGTGGGGTCCGCTGGAGCCGGGCGGTGGGTGTCTGGGACGCAGGCGCGGTCAACCCGGCCAGCGTCGGCTTGAGCTTCGTCGACGAGATATGGAGTTCGGGACCGGCTTCGGCCGACCTCTTCCGGCCGGTGCGCGCGGCCGCCACAGCCGTCGCCGCATGAACCCGGTCCGGGCCGCCCGGAGCCTCTGGCGCGCGGCGCTGCCCGCGCCGATCCGCAGGCTGGCCGCGCCGGTGCTGAACCACGCCCTCCAGACCTATGTCCGCGCCGGCGCGCGCGCGCCGCATGGCGCCGACCGCGCGGAGGGCCCGATCAAGATCGTCGGCTACTTCTCGGGCGCCCATGGCATCGCCGCATCGGCGCGCCTGGCGGCCCGGGCCTTCGAGGCGCTGGGAACGCCGGTGGAGCGCATCGACGCCGCCGACGCCCGGCTGGACTGGAGCGGACGCCTCCAGACGCCGGTCTCCGCCAGCGCCTGGATCTTCCACCTCAATCCGCCGGAGCTGCTGGCGACGCTGGCCTGCCTGGGCCCTCGCCAGCTGGTCGGACCGCGCTATGGCTACTGGGCCTGGGAGCTTCCTCGCGCGCCGGGCCGCTGGCTCAAGGACGGATCGCTGGTCGACGAGATCTGGGCGCCCAGCCGCTACACGGCCCACGCACTGCACGGCGCGGCCGCCCCCGTGCGCGTCGTCCCCCACCCGTTCTTCGCGGAAGACTACGCCGGGACCATCCCCGCCCCGCGCCGGGCGGCCTTCCAGGCGGTCAGCCTCTTCGACTTCAACTCGTCGTCGGCGCGCAAGAACCCGCAAGGCGCGATCGCCGCGTTCGCCCGCGCCTTTGGCGACGACCCCGACTGCGCCTTCACCATCAAGACCCAGAACGGCGCTCACTTCCCGGGCGTGCTCGCGTCCCTGCGCGCCCAGGCGCCGGCCAATGTGCGGATCATCGACGAGGTCTGGCCCTACGCCGACGTCAAGGCGCTGATCGCCGGGGCCGACGTGCTGGTCTCGCTGCACAGGGCCGAGGGCTTCGGCCTGACGCCGGCCGAGGCCATGGCGCTGGGCGTGCCGGTGCTGGCAACCGCCTTTTCCGGCAACACCGACTTCATGGACGAGACCTGCGCCCTGATGGCCCCCTTCAGGCTCGTTCCGGTGGAAGACCCGCAAGGGATCTACCGCGGCCAGACCTGGGCCGAACCCGACATCGACACCGCCGCGGCCGCCTTGGTGCGGCTGCGGGAGGACCCCGACCTGCGGGCGCGCCTGGGCGAGGCCGGCAAGGCCCGCGTGGCCCAGCAGCTTTCGCCCGAGGCCTGGTTCCGCACCCTGCCCGACGCCGTGAAGCAGGCGGCGCTGAAGGCCCGCGCCAGCTAGTTTTCCTCCGGCGGCCGGACTTTCTGGAAGAGCCGCAGCAGCAGCAGGTCGTAGACGATCTTGAGCCCTCCGCCGATCACCAGCGGCCAGGCGAAGGCGCTGACGCTGAACAGCAGGCCCGCGAGTGTCGGACTGACGACCGACGCGAGGCTGCGGGGCACATTGGTGACGCCCGCCGCCGCCGCCCGCTCGGCCGGGGTTACGATGGCCATGACGTAGGAGGTCCTGGCCGGCACATCCATCTGCGAGAGCATCGCGCGCACCATGAACAGCGTCAGCACGGCGGCGGCGTTGGGGGCGAAGGCCGCGGCGATCAGGCACAGGTTGGCCGGGATGTGGGTGTAGGCCATGGTCCGGATCAGGCCGATGCGCCGCGCCAGCACCGGAGCCAGGAACTGCGACACGGCGGAAAACAGGCCGCTCCAGAAAAAGAAGGCGCCGACCACCGGCAGCGAGAGGCTGAAGCGCTGAAACAACCAGAGCGCCAGCAGCGACTGGACGGTGAAACCGCTGCCGAACGAATCCAGGCTGAACAGCGCCGCCAGGCCCAGCACTTTGTTGCGCGACGGACCCAGCGGCGTGCGCGGCGTCTCGGTCTCCACCCGTTCGTCGGGCAGGCGCCGATAGAGCAGGTAGCTCACCACGCCCAGGAGGCCGTAGAGCGCGAAAGCGCCCTGGATCAGGACCTGCTGCGGCAGACCTGTCGCGCCCTTCAGAGGCGCGAGCACGCCGACGGCAAGCGCCCCCAGGGCCATCGTCACGGTGCCGGCCACGCTGTAGCGTGTGAAGAGCATCGTGCGCTGCTCAGGCGCTCCCGCGTGGGCCAGCAGCGACTGTTCCAGCGGCAGAAAGGGGCTGACGTCGCCGCCCGACGGGTTGAGCGTGCCCAGGAAGCCGATCAGCATCAGCGGCCAGAAGGCCTGCGCCTGCGAGAACGCCAGGCCCGTGCCGGCCATCAGCGCGCAGGTGGCGAACAGGAGACGCTTGGCCGGATAGCGATGACCGGCCAGGCCCACCGCCAGCGTCAGCCCGGCCGAGCCCAGCAGCGTCGCCGTGGTCAGCACCCCCACCCGAAACGCGCTGAAGCCCAGGCCCGACAGGTAGACCGGCAGCAGCAGGGCGGTGAAGCCGTCGCCGAAGGCGCGGACCGCGCGGGCGGCGATGAGAGTGGCTGAAGGCCGCATGCGGCCATGTTCGCATGGCGGGCGGCCCCAGCGCGAGGCTCGCGCATCCGTCCGGTCAAATAGCGCTGTGCGCCCGACTCCGGCTATGCCGTCAGCCGTGCAGGCCGCGCCATTTGCGCGGCCCAAGAGCGAGGGTCTCCCGCCATGCCCCGTCGTCCGGCCGCGTGATCGCGCTGGAGCCCATCGAGCGGGCGCAGGCCGAACGCGCGCCCGGGCGCATTGGCGCGGTCATCGCCGCGCTGGAAGCGCTGGAGCGGGGCGAAGGCTTCGCCGACGCCGCGACGCCGGCCCTGGGCTACAACCGGCTGGCCAGCGCGCTCGCCGCCATCCTCGCCGACCGCCAGGCGGCGATCTCGCCGGAAGAGCGCGGCAAGCTGCTGCTCTACAACACCATCATCGCCAACCTGTTCGCGGCCAGCGGCTTCGGTAACGCCGGCGCGGCCCTGGCGGCGGTCTACCCCTTCCGCGGGCTGCCGGCCGACCCGGACCTCCTCGACCGGTTCCTGCCGCTGCTCGGCCAGGACGCGCCGGTCGAGGTCGACATCGACCAGCTCCTCGCCCTGCCGCCGCCCCAGGCTCTGCTGATGGCGCTCAGCCACGCCGCGGGCCGGCCCGTGCTGACCCCGACGGGCGCCGCCCGCCGCGAGGCGGTGCTGGCCAAGGCCGCGCGCCTGCAGGGCCTGGAATTGCCGGCGACGCTGGGGGCCCTGACACTGCTCGCGCATGCCTGGATGAACTGCAGCTACGCCGCCCAGCCCGGCCGGCACGCGCTGAAGCCGGTGCTGAATGGCTTGCTCGACGACCTGCTGCGGCGCCTGGGCCTGGCCGCGCCGCCGACGCCGGTTCCCCGGCCGATGAAGACCCGGCCCACGATGGTGGTCGCCGCCGAATTCATCCAGCAGAACCACGTGCAGTTCCGCTATTTCGGCCAGTACCTCCGCCAGCTGCGCACCCGTTTCGAGCTGATCCTGGTGGCCCCCCGGAGGCAGGTGTCGCCCGCCGTGCCGGCGCTGTTCGACCAGGTCTTCGCCTTCGACGGCGCAAGCCCCAGCTTCCTGCACGACGTGGTGGGCTTCATCGCCAAGACCGCCCCGGACATGCTGTTCTGGCCGAGCGTCGGCATGTCCCGCTGGGGGCCGCTGCTGGCCAACCTGCGGCTGGCGCCGATCCAGTTCACCGCGCTCGGCCACTCGGCTTCCACCTTCATACCGGCGGTGGACTACTACCTGACCGAGGCGGGCTACGTGGGCGACCCGGCGCTGTTCTCCGAGACGCTCCTCCTGTTGCCCGACGAGAGCCTGGTCTTCGAGCCGCCGCCGGGCCGTCGCGCGCCGGAACCGCGTGTCCGCGACCCCGAGCCCGCGGTCGTGCGCATCGCCGTCCCGGCCAATGCGCTCAAGCTGAACCCGGTCTTCATGGAGACGCTCGGCCGGGTCCGCCGTGAGGCCCGCACGCCGGTGGAGTTCCATATCTTCCCCAACTGTGGGCCGGTGGAAGCCGCCGCCCTGCGCGCCGCCGCCGGCCGGGTGATGGGCGGGGCGATCGTCCATCCGCAGCTGCCGGGCCCGGAATATCTGGACGCGCTGAACGCCTGCGACCTGGCGCTCAGCCCATTTCCGTTCGGCGGCCTGCATTCCACCGTGGACGCGCTGAGGCTGGGCCTGCCGGTGGTCGCGCGGGAGGGGCTGGAGCCGCACAGCCGCACCGACGCCATGATCCTGCGGCGCCTGGGCCTGCCGGAGGTTCTGATCACCCGCTCGGACGGCGCCTATGTGGCCACGGCCGCCATGCTGGTCGACGACCGCCAGCGCCGCCTCGAGATCGGCGGGCGGGCGATCGCCGCCGACGTCGATGGCCGGCTCTTCGCCCAGGCCGGGGCGCCCCTGCGTAGGGAGGTGGTCGACGCGGTGTGGGCCGTCTGGCGCCATCACGAGCAGATCCAGGCCGACGGCCGCGACGCCTGGACCTCCGCGGAACTCGCCGCCCTTGGGGCCTAGTCGCTGAACGGCTGGTTCCACCGGTCGAGGTAGACGACGTCGGCGATCGGGCCACGCCTGACCGGGCCGAACTTGCCCAGCGGATAGCCGACCGGGATGATCGCATAGGAATGGACGCCCTCGGGCAGGCCCAGGATCTCGTCGGTCTCCCGCTCGAACATCAGGTGGCGGGTGGTCAGCGTGGCGCCCAGGCCGAGCGCCCGGGCGGCCAGCAGCATGTTCTGCACGGCCGGATAGATCGAGGCGCCTTCGCCCCGCGACGGGGCGGGCCGCTGGTTGACCAGACACGGGACGATCCACACCGGCGCCTCGTGGAAATGGTCGGTGAGATATTCGACGGCGGCCTTCTGGCGCCCGTAGGCCTCGGGCGTGACGCCCGGCGGGGGCGTCGCGGTCTGGTAGTGCGCCCGCACGTGCTCCTCGAAGGCGCGCTTGTAGTAGACCTGCACGGCCTGCTTGATCTGTGGCGACTTCACCACAAGGAACCGCCAGGGTTGGCTGTTGCTCCCGCTTGGGGCGCAGACCCCGGCCTCGAGTATCCGGCGGATCAGGGCGTCGGGCACCGGGTCCGGCTTCAGCCGGCGCATGGCGCGGGTCGTGGCGAGGATCTCGAAGAGGTCGCGGGCCTCGCTCATGGGCGCCTCGCTATCCACGGGTGAAGACCGGGTCGGTCTTGTTCAGGAAGGCCGCCACCGCCGCCTTGTGGTCGGCGCTGCGGGACAGAATCCTGGCCTCGTCTGTCTGGGCGCGCAGGCCCTCCTCGGTGGGCAGGTCGAAGGCTTGATCGGCGATCCGCTTGGTGGCTTCCACCGACAGCGGCGCGCGGCTGGCGATCCGCGCGGCCATGGCGAGGCCCGCGGCCCGCAGCTCGCCAGGCGGATGCACTTCGGTCACGAGGTTGAACCGCAGGGCGGCTTCGGCGCCGAACGGGCTGCCGGTCAGCAGCATGGCCTTGGCGGCCGCGACACCGATCAGGCGCGGCAACCGGTAGGCGGAGGCGACCAGGCCCATGTTGACGCCCGCGCAGATGAACTTGGCTTCCGCCGAGGCCAGCCGGATATCGAACTGCAGCGCCAGTTCCAGGCCGCCCCCGGCGCACGCGCCGTTGATCAGGCCGATCACCGGCAGCGGGGTCTTCTCCAGCTTGCGGAATAGGCCGCCGAGGTCCGGCTGAGGCGATTCTCGACCTTCGTTCGCGTCCCGCTTGTCGCGAAGATCCGCCCCCGCGCAGAAGGCGGGACCACGGCCAGAGATGACCAGCACCCGGATATCGGGATCGTCCTCCGCCTCGCTGACCGCTTCGCTGAGTCGCGCCACCATCCCGGCCTGCAGGGTGTTGCGCGGCGGATTGTCGAGCTCGGCCATCAGGATGTGGCGACCGACGCGTTCGACGTGGACTGTGCCGCTCATGGGAATGCGCCCTGCCTACGCCACGATCCGCGCCGACCTCAGCGCCGCGATCTGGCTATCGTCCATGCCAAGGCCCCGCAAGGTCTCGTCGGTGTGCTCGCCCAGGCCGGGGGCGGTGGAACGGATGACGAAGGGCTCGCCCTCGAAGGCGATCGGCTGGCCGACCATCTCGATCGGACCCCGCGTCGGGTGGGTGGCCGGGGCCGCGATGTCCATCGTCCGCACCTGCGGGTCTGCGAACGTCTGGTCCAAGCTGTAGACCGGCCCGCACGGCACGCCCACGGCGTTCAGGCGTTCGATCAGCTCGTCGCAGGTCCAGGTCCTGGTCACCGCGTTGATTGCGGCGTTCAGCGCCTCTCGGTCCGCGGCGCGGCCCTCGCCCATTCGGGAGGCGGCGCGCAGCGGCTCGGCCCCCAGCGCGCTACAGAACAGCCCCTGGAGCCGCGCGCCGGTGGCGGCGATGTTCACCAGGCCGTCGCTGGCCTCGAATAATCCCATGCCGGCGCCTGTGGGATGGTCGTTTCCGGCCTGCCCCGGGACGTCGCGGTCCATCAGCCAGCGGGCGGCCTGGAAATCCAGCATGCCGATCTGGGCGCCCAGCAGCGAGACCTGCACCCAGCGCCCGACCCCGGTGACGTTGCGTTCAAGGAGCGCCGTCAGCACGCCGATCGCGCAGTATAGCCCCGCGGCCATGTCCGAGATCGCGGCGCCCGCCCGCATCGGCCCCTGCCCCGGCGCGCCTGTCACAGACATCATCCCGCCCATGCCCTGGATGATCTGATCCAGGCCCGGCCGGAACCGGTACGGGCCCTCCTGGCCGAACCCCGAGATGCTGGCGTATACGAGGCGCGGATTGATCTGGCGCAGGGTTTCGAAATCGATCCCGAGGCGGTCCTTCACGTCCGGCCGGAAGTTCTCCACCACCACGTCCGCGTCCCGCACCAGACGCAGGAAGATCTCGCGTCCTTCGGTCTGCTTGAGATCGAGCGCCAAACTCCGCTTGTTGCGGTGGAGGTTCTGGAAGTCGGAGCCCTCGCGCCGGCCGATCAGGTCCTCGCCCCCGGGCTTTTCGATCATCAGCGTACGAGCGCCCCAGTCGGCCAGCTGGCGCACCGCCGCGGGACCCGCGCGGGCCTGCGTCAGGTCGAGCACGGAGAAGGTCTCGAGGGGCAGAGGCAACAACATCCTCCCGACGTCTTGTCCCGACCAATCTTCACGCCGTGCACGGCCTTGGCAAGGAACCTTCCGCGACGGCCAGCCTTCAAGGGCCATGGCCAAGCTGACGCTACCGAAACCTGATCAACGCGCGGCGGGATTGCGGGAAGCCCAGCGGCTGAAAATGACCCGCTCGGCGCACGCCTATGTGCGTGGCTCGACGGCGCAGTTCTACGAATGGCTGGAGGCGAGCCCGGGCAAGGTGCCGGCCGGGCCGGCGGTCTGGATCTGCGGCGATTGCCATTCCGGCAACCTGGGGCCGGTGGCCAGCGCGCATGGGCAGGTGGCCGTACAAATCCGCGACCTCGACCAGACCGTGATCGGCAACCCCGCGCACGACCTGATCCGCCTGGGCCTCTCCCTGGCCACCGCAGCGCGCGGCTCGAACCTGCCCGGCATCACCACGGCCCTGATGATCGAGCACATGATGGCCGGCTATGAGGCCGGCCTGCAGGGCGAGACCCTCGAGCCCGACGCGGAGACCTCGCCCAAGGAGGTCCGCCGCGTGCTGCGCCAGGCCCTGCGGCGGCGCTGGAAGCACCTGGCCCGCGAACGGATCGAGGATGTCAGGCCGAAGATCCCGCTCGGCAAGCGGTTCTGGCCCCTGTCGGACGACGAGCGCGCGGCGCTGAGCGCCCTGGCGGGCGACGCCGGCGTCCAGGCGCTGGTCACCAGCCTCAGGCATCGGTCGGACGACGCCCGGATCGAGATCCTCGATGGCGCCTACTGGATGAAGGGCTGCAGTTCGCTGGGCCGGCTGCGCTACGCGGTGCTGGTTGGCGTCACCGGCGACGACGGCGCCCGGGAATCCCTGCTCATCGACATCAAGGAGGCGGTGGCCACCGCCGCGCCCCGCGCCCCGGGGGCCAAGATGCCGGCCGACCACGCCAAGCGGGTGGTGGCTGGGGCGCGCGCCCTCTCGCCCTTCCTGGGCCGGCGCATGCTGGCCGACCGGCTGCTGGGCCGTCCCGTCGTGATCCGCGAACTCACGCCACAGGACCTGAAGCTCGAGATCGAAACCCTGACCCACGACGAGGCCCGGCGGGCGGCCCACTACCTGGCGCTGGTGGTCGGCCGGGCGCACGTCCGCCAGATGGACGGCCCCACCAAGGCCGCCTGGCGCGCGGAGCTCGCCCGTAACCACTCCCGGACGCTGGACGCGCCCTCCTGGCTGTGGTCGGCCATCGTCGAGCTCATCCAGAGCCACGAGGCCGCCTATCTCGACCACTGCCGCCGCTTCGCCCTCCAGGCGCCGGCCGCGGCTTAGGGGGCGGACGCCGCCCGCCCTATCCGAACGGCCTCCCCTCGTGCTTTGCTGTGCGAAACGGCGACAGGGAGAGGAAACATGGCGGACGATATTTCAGCGCCGACCTTCAACCGTCTGTCGGTCTCCCCGCTGACCTGCACCATCGGCGCCGAGATCGAGGGTGTCGATCTGCGCGAAGCCCTGTCGGACGAGGTGATCGCCGAGATCCGGCGCGCGCTGGTGACCTGGAAGGTGATCTTCTTCCGCGACCAGGACGTCACCCAGGCCCAGCACATCGCGTTTGGCCGGCGCTTCGGCGAGGTCGAGGTCCATCCGGCGGCGCGCGACGGAAGCGCCAATCCGGAGATCCTGCGGCTGCACACCGGGCCCGACCTGCGCGGCCAGGCCGACGCCTGGCACAGCGACGTCTCCTGGCGCGAGCGGCCGCCGCTGGGCTCCATCCTGATCGGCCGGGTGATCCCGGAGGTCGGCGGTGACACCCTGTTCTCCGACATGGTCGCCGCCTACGAAGGCCTGTCGCCGGCGATGAAGGCGTGGGTCTGCACGCTCATCTGCCGGCACGACGCCGTCACCCATGCCCGCCAGCAGGGCAAGACGCTTGAGGAATTCCAGAAGGAATTCCCGGCGCCGGAACACCCGGTCGTGCGCACCCTTCCCGAGACCGGACAGCGCGCGCTGTATGTGAACCGGGGCGTCGTGGCCAAGCGGATCCTGGGTCTCAGCCCCAAGGAGAGCGACTGGCTGGTGGAGCACCTGAGCGCCCAGGCCAGCAACCCCGAATACCAGTGCCGCTTCCGCTGGCGGAAGAACTCTATCGCCTTCTGGCACGACGCCTCGTGCCAGCACTTCGGCACCGCCAACTATTTCCCGGCCGTGCGCCAGATGGAGCGGGTCACGGTGATGGGCGACAAGCCGTTCTTCGACCCCGATCGTTAGGGACTAGAACCCGGCGTTGCGGACCAGCGCGCCCGGGCGCGCTCCGGTGTCCTGGCCCTCGCGCTGGATCGCCACGCCGGAGACCAGGGTCGCCACATAGCCCGTGGACTTCTGGGTCAGCCGCTTGCCGCCGGTCGGCAGGTCGTAGGCCACCGAGGGCCGCAGCAGCGTCAGCCGGTCCATGTCGATCACATTGATGTCGGCCTTCATGCCGGGCGCGATCCGCCCGCGGTCGCGGAAGCGCTGCACCTTGGCCGGCGCGTCGGTGAGCATCTGCACCGCCTCGGGCACGCTCAGCTTGTCGCCCCTGCGGTCCCGGGCCCAGTGGGTCAGGTTGAAGGTGGTGTAGCTGGCGTCACAGACCAAGCCACAGTGCGCCCCGCCATCGCCCAGACCGAGCACGGTGTCCTTGTGCCGCATCAGCGTCAGCGCCTCGTCGAGGTTGCCGCCGATGAAATTCGAAGCGGTGATCAGCAGCATGGCGTGGCCGTTGTCCTCCAGCAGCATGTCGTAGGCGACCTCGTCGGGGCTGACGCCCCGCTGGGCCGCCAGGGCGACGACGCTGTTGGCGGGGTTGGGCTCGTATTCGGCCACCTTGCCCATCAGATACATCTCGCTGAAGTGGCGGAAGGTGCCCGCGAACGGGTGATCCGAAACGCCCTGCGGCTGGATGAGGATGGCGCGGACCTCGGGCTTGCGCATCTCGGCCACACGCTGCGCCAGAGGGAGCTTGGCCAGGTTTTCCACATAGTAGGGATGGGCCACGAAGGGGTGGAAACTCGCCTCCAGGCCCAGGATCACGCCGGTCGAGCGGTTGATGACCTGGGCTGTGATGTCCGCGCCGGCCGCGTTCTCGCGCTCGATCATCTCAATGGCTTCACGCCAAAGCTCCGGCTGCGAATGCAGCTGGGTGAGGCTGTAGGAGATCGGCAGGCCCGTGCGCCGGACCAGCCGGTGCATGACCTCATAGTCCTCGCGCTTCTGCTGGCTGCCGTTGGGGATCGCCTGCAGAATCCCCCGTCCGGCGTCGACGATACCCATCGAGATCTCGTAGAGTTCCTCTTCCTCCGCGCCGAGGGCCGGCGAGTAGACCCCGTCGCTGCCCCGGTGGGTGATGCTGCGCGAGGTCGCCAGCCCGATCGCGCCGGCCGTCATCGCCTCCTTGACCAGTTCCCGCATCCTGGCCCGGTCCGCCGCGTTGGCCGGCTCCAGGTTCACCGCGCGCTGGCCCATGGCGAACACCCGGAGCGGGGCGTGCGGCAGCAGCACCGCGAAATCGATGTCGTGCGGCTTGCGCTCCACGGAATCGAGGAAGCTCGGGAAGTCCTCCCAGTCCCAGGGCAGGCCCTTGGTCATGACCACCTCGGGGATGTCCTCGACACCCTCCATCAGGCGCACGAGGCCCTCGCGGTCCTGCGGCCGGCAGGGCGCGAAGCCCACGCCACAGTTGCCGACCACCACGGTGGTGACGCCGTTGCACGACGAGGGATCCAGCGACTCGCCCCAGGTGAGATGGCCGTCGTAATGGGTGTGCACATCGATGAAGCCCGGCGTGACCAGGAGCCCCTTGGCGTCGATCTCCTCGCGTCCGATGTCGGCGACCTGGCCCACGGCGACGATCTTGCCGTCCTGCACCGCGACGTCGGCCTCGCGCAGGGCGCCGCCCGAGCCATCGGCCACCGTGCCCCCACGGATCACAAGGTCGATCTTCGCCATCCTGCTCTTCCCTCAAACCGCTCGTCGAAAGGCGCACCGCCGCCGCCTGGCGTTGAGTGGACTATTTCATGACTGGCGGCGCGAGGCTAGGTCGGCGCGGGCGCTCCCGGCGGCTTGCCACGCCGAATGATAACTGTGTAGTTCTAGCCTCAAATGTCCCTGCGCGGTCTCGCGACCGTCGCCGCTTAGAGGACACCCAGGCGAGGCAAGGCGTATGGTCAAAGGCTCCACCGTCCATCCCATCCGGCGCGATGACGAGCGCGGCATCTTCGCCGTCCACCGCTCGGTCTACACCGACCCCGAGATTCAGGCGCGCGAGCAGGAGCGCATCTTCGACCGCTGCTGGCTCTATGCGGCCCATGTCTCGGAGCTGAAGGCGCCGGGCGACTTCATCGCGCGCAAGATCGCCAACCGGCGGATCTTCCTGGTCCGCGGCAAGGATGGCGCCGTGCGGGCCTTCTTCAACGCCTGCACCCACAAGGGGGCGATGATCTGCCGCGAGAACAAGGGCAGCGCCAAGCTTTTCAGCTGCCCCTATCATGCCTGGACCTTCGACACCTCGGGCACGCTGATGGGCGTGCCGGACAGCGAAAGCTTCGGTCCGAATTTCGAGCGCGAGGAATTCAACCTCAACCCGGTGCCCCGGTGCGACATCAGCCACGGCTTCATCTTCGTGTCCTTCGCCAGCGACGGCGAGAGCCTGCCTGAGCATCTCGGCCCGGCGGCCGAGTGCCTGAGCCTGCTTGAGGACAACGGCAGCGAGGGGATGCAGGTCGCCGACGGCTCGTTCAAATATTCCATCGCGGCCAACTGGAAGCTGCTGCTGGAGAACAGCAACGACGCCTACCACGTGCCGGCGACCCACCGGCGCTACCTCGACTACCTTAAGGAACAGGGCGGCGGATGGGCTAACCCCGGCGAGGGCCCGAGGACGACGGTGACGCCGCTGGGCAAGGGCCACTGCGTCTTCCGCCTGCACGACCAGACCTCCAAGATGACGGGGAACTGGGGCGGCTCGATGCCGGAATCCCTGCGCCCCGGCATGGAGGCGCGCCGCGCGGCCCTGGAGGCGCGCCACGGCAAGGAACGCGCCGACCTGATGTGCGACACCTTCGCCATCCTGCAGATCTTCCCGAACCTGCTGATCCTGGAATCGGTCTCGACGATCATCCGCCAGTTCTTCCCGAACGGCGTGGGCTCGCTCGACGTCAACAGCTGGGCGCTGATGCCGTCGGACCTGGACGAGGACGACCGCGCCTATGCGCTGCGCTCGGTCGCGGCCTTCTGGGGTCCCGGCGGTTTCGGCTCGGCCGACGACGTCGACATCCTGGAGTCCTGCCAGATGGCCTTCACCAACCGCGAGGCGGAGTGGTCGCTGGTGTCACGGGGCATGCTGGCCGATCGCCCGCCCCGGTTCGACGACGACCTGGCCGCGCGCGAGTTCTGGAAGCGCTGGGGCGAGATCGTGGCCCCCGAGCCGGATTCGAAGTCGAACCTCGTGCCGTTCGCGGCGCGCGGAGCCTAGGCCTTGCTGGATCAACTCAACCGCCCCCTCACCCAGACGGCGACGCGCGCGGAGGTGGAGGACCTGCTCTTCGAGGAGGCCGCCTGCCTGGACGAATGGCGGCTCGACGACTGGCTCAAGCTGCTCACCGACGACGCCACATACGAAATCCCGTCGACCGACCGGTCGCAGGCGGAGGGCGGCCAGAGCCTGCCGCTGATCCTGGACGACAACCGCTGGCTGCGGGAGCGGGTGAAGCAGCTGCTGGGCGGCTACACCTGGGTCGAGCAGCCGCGCTCGCGCACGCGCCGGCTGGTCGGCAACGTCCGCGTCCTCGGCGTTGAGGGCGAAGACATCCACGTCCAGGCCAACTTCGTGATCCACCGCCTGCGCAGCGACACGACCGCGGTCTATGTCGGCCACTACGAGAACGTGCTCAGGCGCTGCCACGGCGTGCTGAAGATCCACCGGCGCCGCTCCGTGCTCGACAACGAGTCGCTCAAGGCGCACGGCGCGATCGCCTTCATCCTCTAGGTATAGACAGGCAAACCATGGCGTTGAGTGACGGCGACCGGCGGCTTCAGGCCATCGAGGATCACATCGCCATCGAGAAGCTGATCTACCGCTACGCCCACTGCATCGACCGGGGCGACGCGGACGGCGTGGCCGCGCTGTTCGCCCCCGACGGCCGCTTCCGCACACGGATCATGAACGAGGCCCGCGAACTCGGCCCCGACGCCTACGACATCACCGGCCACGAGGCGCTCACCGCCTTCGCCAAGATGGTCTTCCAGCGGATCATCACCCCGCCCTCGGTCGCGCAAGCCAACGTGCTGACCAACGCGGTGATCGAGGTCGATGGCGATACGGCCAACGCCTCGACCTACTTCACCCTGATCAAGGCCACAGCCACCGGCCGCGAAATCGCCGGCTACGGCCGCTACCTCGACATCATCGTCCGCTGCCCGGACGGCCAGTGGCGCTTCAAGGACCGCCGGTCCGAGGTCGAGACGCCGAACCCGGGGTGAAGGGGCGGTCCTGGGACATACGCTTGCGCCTTCGTGGAGGTCGCCACCGCCTACAGCGCCAGGATCAAACGCTCTTCCCCCGCGTTGGAGTCGCGAGTGAAGGGCGTAGCTTGAAACAGTATCTCCAGGAATTTTCCACTGACCTGAAGCCCGCCGCGGCGCGACGCCACCACAAGGGCGAGACGCTGACCGGAAAGGTCGCGCTGGACGACTCGGTGTTCGAGGACTGCGTCTTCAGCGACGCGCAACTGGCCTATTCGGGCGGCGTCGCACCCACGATCCAAGGGTGTTCGTTCCACAACGTCACGTTCGAGTTCGCGGGCGCGGCTGGGCGCACCCTTCAACTCCTTCAGGCGTTCTCAGCGCCATCAAGCGGGCTGGCCCAGATCTTCAAGGCGTCCTTCTCACGGATTTTCGGGCACTAGACGCCAGCATAGGCGCCAATGGGATGTCTCGCGTGCGACCCCCGGCCGCACCATCGCGGCCGGACCCGGACATAGCTGTTGACGCCCCCTCGACGATCGGAACAAAACAAATACGATGGTGTCCAGCTAGCTGCCACCTCCTTGTTATACCAACCGCCCTTAAACGTCACCGCAGCAGGCCCATGTCCGTGCGCCGAGGGATTGGATGCGGTCTGGCTCGGCGATGAGGCGGTTCCAGGCGTCGCAGACGGCGTCGAGGATGGCGTCGTAGTCCTTGAAGACGTGGTTGGAG